>NZ_JBWYIR010000011.1:0-130820 GCF_056779855.1 Acinetobacter sp. ANC_7654
CTTCAATCGCTTGGAATAAGTCAGATACTAAACGTACAACGATTTGCTGAACACGTTCATCAACAGGACCTGTTGCAGTATCAACGTTCATTTTTTTGACTAAAGCATTAATTTGTTCGCGGTTCATACTATTTCTCCTTAAGTATGCTTGCTGTGTGGTGGCTGACTTCTAATGTGTTTGAGCTCGCTGCCACAATCCTTGTTTAAAATGACGCTAAAAAACCTCTGGATGTATTGATGTCATGGCCTGAATCAATCAAGCCAAGACACTTAAAACTTAACGATCATCTTCACGGATAGAAGATGGGTGGCGATTTAACGCCATTACTTCGATATTCATATATGGGTAAAGCGGAAGACCTTGTAAAATTGAATGAAGCTCTTCATTGCTTTCGACATCAAAAATACTGATGTTTGAATACTGACCTGTGATTCGCCAGATATGACGCCACTTGCCTTGTTGCTGTAACTCTTGCGAATACGCCTTTTCAACAGCTTTAATCTCATTCGCTTTTTCAACTGGCATATCCAGTGGGATGTTCACATCCATTCGTACATGAAACAGCATGTCTCACTCCTGATGTATCACGTCGCTTATTTGCGGCGAAGGTTGTCAATCTTGTCTAAATCCAACTCAATACCTAAACCATTGCCTTGAGGCAGATGTAATTCGAAATCACGATATTGAAGCGGGGTCTTTAAAATTTCGTCAGTTAACAGCAATGGACCAAACAATTCAGTGCCATATGCCAAATTCTCAAAGGTCGAGAACAAATGTGCAGAAGCGATGGTGCCAACAGAACCTTCAAGCATCGTGCCACCATACAGATCTACACCAGCGAGGTTTGCAATGGTTGCTACATCACGACCTTCGAGTAGGCCACCAGACTGAGCAACTTTTACAGCAAACACAGAAGCAGCATTACGCTTCGCTAAACGATAAGCTGTACTTGGACCCATCAATGACTCATCCGCCATAATGGCAATATCAAAACGACGAGTTAAACGCTCCATGGCATCAATATTGTCAATCGCACATGGCTGTTCAATTAGATCCACACCACCATCTTGCAGAAGCTGAATACCTTTGATCGCTTCTAACTCAGACCAAGCACGGTTCACATCGACACGGATAGAAATATCAGCACCTAACGCTTTTTTGATGGTGAGAACATGCTCAACATCTGCTTCTACAGCACGAGAACCAATTTTTAATTTAAAGAAGTTATGACGCTTAGCTTCGATCATCTTTTTCGCTTCAGCGATATCTTTATCTGTATCACCAGAAGCCAACACCCAAAGTACAGGAACGCTGTCACGCAGACGGCCACCTAACACTTCAGACAGCGGCAAACCTAAACGTTGAGCCTGAATATCCAGTAAAGCAGTTTGAATGGCACATTTTGCAAAACGGTTGCCATTAATATTCTTCTTCAACACTTGCATAATTTGAGCAATGTTGAAATCAGTAAAAGTTTTGAGTAGTGGAGCAAAATAAGTATCGATATTGGTTTTGATACTTTCAGGGCTTTCTTCACCATAGCCTAAGCCACCGATGGTGGTTGCTTCGCCCCAACCAATGAAACCATCCGAAGTTTCGATTTTAATGAGGACTAAGGTTTGAGTTTGCATCGTTGCGACCGCCATCTTGTGTGGGCGGATCGTCGGGATTTCAACGAGCAAGGTTTCAATATTTTTGTACATGCAGCAATATATTCCATTAATATATGCTAAATACCTTATTTGAAATAAAGTATTGAAAATAGAGGTTAAGTAGTATATTAAAATACTAAAAAAGTATGGATTGAGGAAATTTCAATGGAATTAAGAACATTAAGGTATTTTGCTACTGTGGTCGAAGAAAAAAGTATTACAAAAGCTGCTGAAAAATTATGTATCGCACAACCACCACTTACACGACAAATCAAAAACTTAGAGTCAGAGTTAGGTGTCGTATTATTTGAAAGAGGCATGAGACCGATCAAAACAACTGAAGTTGGAGAATTTTTTTACCAATATGCTGTACAGATACTGACCTTAACAGCACATGCTAAATCGATGGTAAATCGATATAAAGTGACAGATACTACCGTACGAATTGGGTATGTTGGTTCGCTTTTTTATTGGAAATTACCTGAGATTATTGATTATTTAAGAAAGCATATTGCAAATATAAAAGTTGAATTAGTGGAATGCGGAACCAGAGACCAGGTAGAAGCTTTGAAATTGGGAAAAATTGATATTGGGTTTGGTCGATTAGGAATTAGTGATCCTTCAATAAAAAGAATAGTGATCGAAAGAGAGCAACTTTTTTTAGCAGTGCACAAAGATCATACATTAGTGACCCAAAATGTTAAGGAAGTACATTTATCACAATTGGTCAACGAACATATTTATATATATCCAAATACTCCTAAACCAAACTTCTCAACTTTTATTCAAGGAATATTCTCTGAACTTGACTTAATTCCACAAAATCTGATCGAGACGAGAGAAATCCATATGGCATTGGGGATGGTGTCATCTGGTGAGGGGGGGTGTATTATTCCAAAGAGTGCATGCTCTATAGGTATGAAAAATTTGAAATTTATACCAATTCTAGATAATGAGGCTGAAAGTCCAATTACAGTTGCCTATAGAAGTATCGATAATAATGAATACATCAAACAAATATTAGATTATCTAGACGAATTGAAGAGCATGAACTAATTTTTATGATTAGATTAATATAAAATATCTATTTATATGTAATATTTAATGGAAAAATAAATAGAATAATAATGTTAAAAATGATATTAATTTTATAAATCAGCATAAATTGGCATGGATTTGTCATAGGGATAGCGCTGATCTATAAAATATTTAGGATGATTTCGATGGAAAAAATTTCCGAGTTAAAGAGTAATGATGCAAAAAAAAAGGATATTTATGCTTGGTATGTTGTAATACTTTGCATGATTGCATATATATTTTCTTTTATCGATCGTCAAATTTTGGCTTTGATGATTGAACCGATAAAAGCAGATTTGAATTTAACAGACACGCAATTCAGTTTACTTCACGGACTAGCTTTTTCTTTATTTTACGCATTCATGGGTCTTCCATTGGCTTATATCGCAGATCGATTCTCAAGACCAAAATTAATTGCTGCCGGGATTGTATTTTGGAGCATTGCAACAGCTTTATGTGGTTTAAGTAAGAACTTTATCCAGTTGTTTTTGAGCAGAATGGGCGTAGGAATTGGTGAAGCTGCTTTGTCACCTGCAGCCTATTCAATGTTTAGTGATATGTTTGCAAAAGATAAATTGGGTCGAGCTGTCGCTATTTATTCGATTGGATCTTTTGTTGGTGGGGGAATCGCATTCTTAGTAGGTGGTTTTGTCATTGGATTACTCAAGGACATGTCTCTTATTGCTGTACCCTTATTTGGAATGTTAAAGGCATGGCAAGTGGCGTTTATTTTAGTAGGTTTACCAGGAGTCATTATTGGCATATTGGTACTTTTAACTGTTAAAGATCCTAAGCGTAAAGGGCAAATGGTCGATGCGCAGGGGAACGTGGTAAAAGTAAAGCTTAGTGATACTTTTAAATTTTTGAAAAAGCATAAAAAAACATTTACATGTCATTATTTGGGATTTACTTTTTATGCCATGGCATTGTTTTGCTTAATTAGCTGGACACCTGCATTTTACATACGACATTACAATATGACAGCTACTGAAGTGGGCTATATGTTGGGTGCCGTGTTACTGATTTCAAATACTTTAGGTGTATTTGCGGCTGGTTGGATGAATGATTATTTTATTCAAAAAGGCAGAAAAGATTCGCCTATGTTTGTGGGTGTGATTGGAATCGTAGGTCTGATTATTCCAATGATTTTGTTTTCACAAGTTAATGAATTATGGCTATCAGTTACATTGTTGGTTGTTGCAATGTTTTTCGCTTCTTTCCCAATGCCGATCTCAACAACAGCAATGCAAATGCTTTCGCCAAATCAATTACGTGCCCAAATCTCATCTATCTTTTTACTCATCAGTAATTTGATTGCTTTAGGTATTGGTACCACATTAGTGGCTTTAATTACGGATCGTATTTTTGAAAATCCTTTAATGGTCGGTTCATCGATATCTATCGTTGGTGCAATATCATGCGTATTGTGCTTTGTATTATTGAAAGTGGGTTGTAAAGCCTTCGAAAATAGTTTGCAAGTTGAGTCTAAATAAATCATGTCTGAATAAAATAATGAGGGTACACCTATCATGTATTTATCGAATCTGAAACTTTTAAAGAAATTCAACTTATTGTCTTCAAAAGATTATTTTCAGATTAAAGATGTGATAGGACAATACTTGTGCCCTCATCAATTTGAAGTATTGAATGATGAATCTTTAGAAGTAAAATTAAGTGGGTTTTCATTTGGTCAAGTTGCACTATTTGAATTAAGTTACAATGCTCCAGTTCAAATTAGTTTTGGTGCTGAGTGTCAAAGTTATCTGTTTAGATTTAATTTGGAAGGGGAATGTAAAGTCAAATATGATCATTCAACTTATCAACAACGTCCTGGATTACTTACAGTTTCTCATCCTCATTTTGAAAATAGAATTGAACTCCAAGCCAAA
Organism: Acinetobacter sp. ANC_7654; assembly: GCF_056779855.1. Taxonomy (NCBI): domain Bacteria; kingdom Pseudomonadati; phylum Pseudomonadota; class Gammaproteobacteria; order Moraxellales; family Moraxellaceae; genus Acinetobacter; species Acinetobacter sp. ANC_7654. The sequence continues at coordinate 4,620 of NZ_JBWYIR010000011.1, forward strand.
TGTAGAAATATCATATTAAAAATTGATCATGAGTTGATCAACACTGTTTTATATCGCTTGTTGGGGTATATCCCTCAAAAAAATCTTATTTTCGATAGTGGCATTTCCTATACATCTGAAGAAAGAATTTCAATTTTAGAAACACTGAACTACTTATGCTTTGCATATTCAAATATTGAAAACTGGTGGCAAATTTCTGATAGCTTTAGTTCATATTTGACTGAGTTATTACTGATCAAAATTCCACATAATTTCAGTGAACGAATCGCAGATAAAAAATATCAACTCATCCCAAGTTATATCAAAAATGCAGCTCATTTGATTGAGCAACATTATATGGAAGCAATCTCGATTGAGGAAGTTGCGAGGCTTGTAAAAGTCTCGGTAAGAACGCTTCAAAAGGGATTTAATACCTATTTGAACCAAACGCCTCTCAGTTTCATGACATCAATCAAATTGGACCGAGTTCATCAAGAACTTAAACACACTCAGGTTGATCAGCCTATAATTGATATCTTCAATGCTCATGGTGTAAGAAGTTTTGGACACTTTACTCGGCTTTATAAAAAACGTTATGGATGCACGCCTTCAGAAACCGTGAAACAAAACAAATTAATAGAAATAAATTCGTAATTCGAATAGCAGCACCGCTTTTTGACGCGAGTAAAAGGAAGAATCTTTCCTACTATCACAATACACAATAAATATGTAAGGGAAGAAAATGAAAATCACGGTTCTTGGCGGTGGACATGGATGTTATGCATCAGCAGTGGAGATGGCGGAAAAAAATCACGAAGTTAAATTATGGCGAAGAGATCGAGATTCACTAAAAGAATTAGCGAAATATGGTGAGCTTACTGTAAAAGACTTTCGTGGCACTAGAACAGTATCTGTTGGGGATGAACATCAAAAAATCCAACTTGAAACTGATTTATCCAAAGCTATTGAAAACGCTGAATTGATTATTATTCCTTTACCCGCAACAAGCCATGAAGATTTATCGATTGAAATAGCACCCTACTTAACATCTGGTCAAGTCGTATTTTTACCCCCAGGTACTTTTGGAACATACCTATTTGCTCAAGCAATGCTTAAAGTTGGAAATAAGTCTGACGTGGCTTTTGCTGAAACGGGTACTTTGCCATATTTAGTAAGAAAACATAGTCCGAATTCTATCGTGATTAGTGTATATGCGACGCGATTGCCTACTGGGGTCTATCCAGCAAAATTAAAAGATCATGCTATTAGAGTATTAAAGCAAGCTTATGACAGCATCGAGCCTATAGAGGATGCTTTGAGTGGAGCTTTAATGAATGCAGGACCCATTATTCATCCTCCATTAATTATGCTCAATGCTGCACCTTTAGAACATTTTGATGTATGGGATATTCATAATGAAGGTACTCAACCTTCAGTGAGGAGAGTAACGAGCTTATTAGATCAAGAGCGAATGAATATTCGTGAAGCATTGGGATACTCGAAACAGCATTTCCCACTCGCAGATCATTACAATAAAGAGGGTGAAGGAGATGAGTGGATGTATGGTAGGGGGGCACATGATAAGTTGACTGACAGTGGCGATTGGCGCGAGAAAATAGATTTACATTTACATCGGTATATGCTCGAAGACACACGATTAGGCCTGTCATTTATTGTATCGGTTGGTAAGTATGTTGGAGTCAAAACGCCGATTGCTGAAGGGCTTCTGAATATCGCATCATCAATTACCGGTAGGGATTTGTATAGTGAGGGTCGCACTCTTGAAAATTTAGGGTTATTTGATTTAACACAGCAACAATTAAAACACCTGTTGAACTCCGGAGAGCAATCTGCATGATTAAAAATATTATTATTGTAGGTGCAGGTAGAATGGGTAATGCGATTGCGATCGCATTCGCATATGCAGGAATTGAGATTGCACTTGTAGACGTAAAAGATCGAAACCCAGCAGAAAAAAATGAATTTCTGCAAAAATGGAATGACAGCCTCGACCAAGAGTTGCATCTCTTAGAACATATCGGGATGTTAGTGAATGATCAATGTAAAGTATTAAAAGAAAGAATTCATTTCTATTTCAAAGATAATCAAACTATTGATTGGAAAAATTGTGAATTAATTATTGAAGGTGTACCTGAAATAATGACTCATAAACAACACTGTTTTCGGTGGTTGGAACCCTTAATTTCTAAAAACTGTATTGTGGCATCAACGACTTCGACCTTTTTGGTCACTGATATAGCAAAATTAATTTCTCATCCAGAACGTATTGTTAATGCGCATTGGCTTAATCCTGGATATTTAATGCCTTTAGTTGAGCTAAGCCGATCTGAGCATACTGCTGATATAGCAGTAGAAAAACTAAAAACATTACTTGAGGCAATTGGTAAAGTCCCTGTGATTTGTAATGCAGTTGCTGGATACATTGTTCCAAGAATTCAAGCATTGGCAATGAATGAAGCAGCGAGAATGGTTGAAGAACACGTAGCAAGTGCTGAGGATATTGATAAAGCGATTCGTACAGGTTTTGGTTTGCGTTTTTCTGTGTTAGGTATGCTAGAGTTTATCGATTGGGGTGGAGGAGATATTTTGTATCATGCTTCTGAGTATTTGAGAGAAGAACTTGGTGAGCGTTACAAAGCCCCTGATATTATCAAAAAAAATATGATGGAAAATAGAAATGGCATTAGAGAACTATCAGGTTTTTACAAATATGAAAGTATGGATATTTATCAATATAAACTAAATGTCATATCAAAATTCGCTGAAAATTTGCGATTTAATCAGCTTATTCCACAATATGAAATTATGAAATAAGCGTTAGTAGGTAAAAAGATTTTAGTCTTTTTACCTATTTGGCATTAAATTGAATATTTTCTTTAATTGTAAATTTAGTGACTCAAGTTCTTGTTCATCAAAAGAATTTAATATACCAGCTAAAGTAACACGATTGATCTGATTAATTTCATCCACAAGACCATATCCTTTTTCAGTGAGCTTCACCATAGAAATCCTTTCATCATGAGGGGATGAGAAAACTTCAACTATCCCTTCTTCGACTAATCTATAGATTGCCTTAGTTGCAGTTGTTAATTTGATTGTTGCTAAATTAGCTATTTCAGTGATATTGGCTTCACCGAGAGCATTTGTACTCAAAATGATTTTTCTTTTTGTATTATCGAGACCTATTTTTTTTAAAGATTTATCAATCAATTGGGAATACTTACCATTAACTTGAGATATCCAAAAAAATGGAAAATTTTCCAAACTTTTGGGATCGTTATTTGGCAAATAATTTTCAAAATTTTTTAACATGAGCAGCAATTAAACTTAAAAAAATATAATTGATTATACAAGAAAAAAGACAAAGATTATTTTATTTCAAAATAACTTGACAAATACATTAATTTTTCAGATATTGATGTTGAGTATAAAAATACATGGAAAAGTGAATTGAATATTATATCTAGAAGTCTCTCTTTAGGAGATGGAAAAATTAGAGTCATGGTTAAAGACTCAATTGATATACAAAATGAAGTGACGACACTTGGAACTCAGGCGCGCGTTGAATCATGCCCTGCAAACTCACACGCTGAAATTATAAAAAATATACTCAACAGTGATTGCAAAATTATTGGAAAAACTCATCTTCATGAACTTGCATTCGGTATAACTGGAGTAAACAAAAACTTCGGAACACCTTTAAATGTTAAGTATCCGAAGCTTATTCCTGGAGGTTCTTCCAGTGGTTCGGCTGCAGCTGTTGCGGCGGGTCTAGCAGACTTTAGTATTGGTACAGATACAGGTGGCTCAATTCGTATGCCAGCCGCTTGCTGTGGAGTGTATGGTTTAAAACCTTCATTTGGGCGTGTTAGCCGTGTTGGGGTTTGGCCAAAAGATACCACTTTAGACTGTGTTGGGCCATTCGCATCAGATATCAATAATCTGATTCTTGCTATGCAAATCATTGATCCTACTTTTAAACAAATCCAAATTGATCAACAGCAGATTCAATTAGGAATATTGCGTGTCGAAGCGGAATCTGAAATTTGGCATGTCTTAGATGCTGAGTTAACAAAAATTGATTTACCTCAAAAAAATCTAGTCATAAACAATATTGATGAAGCATATCAAGCAGGTATGTCGATCATTAATTATGAAACTTGGGGTGCATATCATGATCTTACTCAAACTGGACTTCTAGCCAATGATGTTCAGCAGCGTTTATTAAAAGCATCTGAAACCACTCAAAAAGATGTTGAAAATGCTGAATTAATCAGAACTGAATTCACAAAGCAGATCAATGATTTACTCAACAACGTTGATGTCTTGATACTGCCGACACTACCTCAATTTCCACCTAAATTAGACGAAGCTGAAAATACTGTTGCTTTCCTCAATTTAACTAAGCTCGTGCGACCATTTAATTTATCGGGCCATCCAGCGCTCACGATTCCATATGAAACATCAAATGGCTTACCTGTCGGTATGCAATTAATCGCTAAGCATGGTGAAGATGAAAAATTGTGTGCTATTGCACAACACATTGTCGATATTACGAAGCATTCACAAGGAGGTGGCAAATGAGCAATTTAGCCAAAGATCAAACTGAGAGCTTGATTGATCTTGAAGAATTATGTCAAGAGATTAGACAGCGAGCGTGTTCAGGTGAATTCGACGAACAAGCATACGTGAGTCAAGACATTATTCAAAAACTGAAATCAATTGGGGTATATCGTGCTTTAGTTCCTAAACGTTTCGGTGGTGATGAGGTTTCACCGCGTACGTTTTGTGAACTTATTGAAAGGCTTTCTAAAGCAGATGGATCAGTAGGTTGGGTTGCAAGTTTTGGTATGAGCCCAGCTTATCTTGGGAGTTTACCTGAAGAGACACTTTCTGAACTTTATAAAAATGGCCCAGATATCGTTTTTGCTGGTGGAATTTTTCCACCGCAAGCTGCTCAAGTGACCGATGATGGTTTAGTTGTAAAAGGCCGTTGGAAATTCTCAAGTGGTTGTAAAGGTGCAGATATCGTTGGTGTAGGCATTGCCCCGATCAAAGATAATGAATCTCATGGCTTACCACGTATGGCTGTTTTACCAGCGCATAAAGCACAAATTGAAATGACGTGGGATACAGTAGGTTTAAAAGGCACAGGTAGTCACGATCTCATTGTCGATAATGTACTTGTACCTGAGCATTGGACTTTTGTTCGGGGTGAGCCATCTAAACTCAGCGAACCATTTTTCAAATATCCATCCCTCTCTTTGGCGACTCAAGTCCTCACCGTAGTCGGAATTGGCGTAGCCTCGGCGTCATTGGAAGAATTTAGAAAATTAGCTCCAGGTAAGTCGTCGATTACTGGAGGTGCAGAAATTGCTAATCGACCTATCACTCAGTACGAATTTGCGAAAGCTGAAGCTGAGTTCCTAGCTGCAAGAACATGGTTCTACAACACCATGGATATTGTATGGGAAGAAGTACTCAACGGGCGAAAACCTGAACCACATTTAATTAGTGATATGCGTCTATCTTGTACACATGCGGCAAGAGTCTGTGCAAAGGTCACCCGCAAAATGCAAATGTTAGCTGGCATGACTGCCATTTATACCAACCATCCATTTAGTCGCTTTGTGAATGACACGAATGTCGTGACACAGCATGCATTTATGGGTGATGCAACTTTACAAAATGCTGGTGCGATGAGCTTTGGGCTTAATCCGACACCTGGATATTTATAAATGACCGAAAAGAAGGAAATCGAAATGGAAGCTAAAAAATCATTACGCGTATTATTCTGTATGGGGATTAACCAAAACTTCTTTGATGCAGAGCCAGCAGAAGCAAAAGCAGTATGGGCAGCATTTGGTGAAATGTGGAATGGTATCCATGATTTACCTGGCGTTCATGTATACGGCAACTTAGATGATGATCAAAGCATGGTAGGTGCAAGTACGGGTTGGCCTTGGACAACCTATTTATTGGCTGATGTACCTGATATTGAAACAGTTCATGCTGCATGTAATTTATTCCGTACGACTGTGGTCGGAGAAGGTCCATATAAACTTTGGAAGTATTGCAAAGTTGAAGCAAGAGTTGGTCGTGAATTAATTATTCAACGATAAGGATATCGATATGGTCGACTCTAATGAACTCAAAAGCATTCTTCAACGTCTTCAACAGTTGGAAGCGCAGAATCAAATTCGTAATTGCCTAAATCGCTATATGGAAATTTGTGATGAACTTAATCAAAACACAAATTTAGAAGCGCTGATGGATTTATTTGATCGTGAGTGTATTTGGGAGGGGGTAGGGAAAAAATACGCCCAGTCATTTGGTCGGCTTGAGTCTTGGCAGGCAGTATATGACATGTTTAAAAAATACACGCTGAAGGACTCGCATTTTGTTATGAATGCACATTTTGTGAATTCTGAACAAATTTATATTGAGGGTGATGTGGCTGTTGGACACTGGTTGATGTTGCAAACATCAACTTTCAAAACGGGTGCAAGCCACTTGAATGCAGCCAAACTGACAATCCGTTTTAAGCAACAAAATAATGGCATTTGGAAAATCAAACACTTCCAAACAGAAAATATTTTCAGTCGACCAGTAACGCATTGGACCAGTGATGATGAGTTACCAGTACCGCAATCAAATTAAGTCGGTTGAGTTGCATAAGTTATAAGGGAATACATGATGAATAGTGCAATACCAGTTCAAAATATTGAAATTGATTACAATGAATTAGTTCAAAGTGACCGAGTGCATACCTCTTTATATAAAGATGCACAAATCTTTGAAGATGAAATGGAAAAAATTTTTTACAGCACTTGGGTTTGGGTTGCTCATGCAAGTGAAATTCCAGATGCTGGTAGTTATAAAACGATTAATATTGGTAAACAACCTGTAGTTGCTGTACGGGATCGTAAGAAAAAAGTCCACGTTTTACTCAACCGCTGTCGCCATCGTGCTGCTACAGTTTGTGAGCATAAAAAAGGCAAAACAAATAGCTTTGTATGTCCATATCATGGTTGGAGTTACGCTTTGGATGGTACATTGCGTGGCGTTCCTTCACCTGAAAGTTATGGCGAATGTTTAGATAAATCTGAATTTCCACTGATCAGCCTACGTGTAGAAGAATATAACGGTATGATCTTTGCAACCTTCAAAGACGATATCGAGCCATTAGAAGACTTTTTAGGTGCTGCGAAAAAGTGGATTGATCTATTCATGAAGCAAGGCGCAGGTTATCCAGTCAAAGTATTAGGTGAACATCGTTTTACATTCCCAGGTAACTGGAAGATTCAGTTGGAAAATACAACTGACGCGTATCATTTCCCATTAGTTCATAAATCATTCTTAAGTTCTGTAGACGAAAAAACAGAAGAGCTTTTCAACTTTGAAAATCAACCAGGCTATGTTGAAGATCTAGGAAATGGTCACAGCGTGATGGTGATGATTCCAGAACTGGTAGATCTTGATGAAGAGTTGATGGAGCGACCAATCCAAGAGCGTTTTGAAGAACTTGCCCAAGCGCTGCGTGAAGAAGGTCATGAGGAACTTGAAGTTCGTCGAATTTGCCGTGCTGTCGGTGGTTCGGGCTTTAACTTAAATATTTTCCCTAACATTGCATGTTCTATGGCGTTCTTCCGTGTAATGCAACCATTAGCGGTAGATAAAACTGAAATTCACCACTCAGTGATTACGATGGATGGTGGACCACAAATTGCCAACCAATATCGCCTACGTCTACATGAACATTTCCAAGGTCCTTTCGGTTTTGGTACGCCAGATGATGCGGAAGCTTGGGAGCGTGTACAGCATGGTGCAAATGCGGGCAATGATCTTTGGATCATGTTGAACCGTGGTTTACCAGGAGAAGTCAAAACTGAAGATGGTCTGAAGAGTGACGTGAGTGCTGAAACAGGCATGCGTGGCGCTTACCAACAATGGAAAAAGTTGATGACGGCTTAAGGGGAAGAGCATGAAAATTAATTTAAATCTTTTGAACGAAGTAACAGCATTCATTTGGGCTGAAGCTGACATGTTAGATCATTCAGAGTATCAAGCATGGTTAAATTTATGGAATGAAAATGGCAAATACATCATTCCAATTGATCCATCATTGACAGATTACGAAAACCATTTGAACTATGCATATGACAATCACCACATGCGTCAATTACGTGTAGAGCGTTTAGAAAATGGTGAAGCAATCTCGACAGCTCCCAAGGCCAATACTGTTCGCAGCCTGTCACGTGTGCGAATTATTGAAGAAACTGATCAAAAGATAATTTTACGCTGTGCACAAAATTTAAGAGAGTTCCGCAAAGAAAATTTGCGTCATTACACTGCTGATGTGATTTATGAGCTAATACGTCAAGAGAATGGCGAACTCAAAATAGACCGTAAAATTATCAATCTAGTCAATTCGACAGATACCTTAGCTGGTATCAGTTACATTCTATAGGAGGTGACCATGTCACAAGTTGTTTTGGTTACTGGTGCTGCCTCTGGTTTAGGTAATGTGATTGCTGAATATTTTGCTGAACAAGGGCATCAAGTTATTTTAACTGCAAGTACCTTAGAAAAAGCGGAAAGCGCTAAAGCTGCGAGTCAGTATCCATCGCAGATGTATCCCTTAAAACTGGATATATCAGTAGAGCAGGACTTTAGAGATGCAGTGAGTTGGATTGAAACTCATTTCAACAAGTTGGATGTTTTAATCAATAACGCCACAGTAACTAAAGCAACTCCTGTCCTTGAAATCACTGCGAGAGATTTTGATTGGGTGACACAAGTCAACCAACGAGGAACCTTTCAGTCATGTCAAATTATTGGTCAATATATGGCATCTAAAGGCTTTGGTCGAATTATCAACATGGCTTCGTTGGCTGGTCAGAATGGTGGTACTGCAACAGGAGCACATTATGCAGCTTCAAAAGGTGCAATCGTAACTTTGACTAAAATTTTTGCAAAAGAATTTGCCGCTAAAGGTGTGACGGTAAATGCCGTAGCACCAGGACCAATGGAGTCTCCAATAGTACACAGCGTTGTTTCAGATGAAAAAATGGAAGCGTTTATCAATAATATTCCTGTTAAGGCTTTAGGCAGTATGAGTTTTATCGCTGAAACTTGTGCTTTGTTAGCATCCCCACAAGCAGCTTTTGTGACAGGAGCAACATGGGATATTAACGGAGGACTATTTATGCGCTAAGCATTGGCTTAGTCATAAAGGGGGAAAACTATGAACGAAAAATACTCCGTAATAGTAAATAAAAGATCAGTAGAAGCGGAAAATGTTGTTGTCTTAGATTTAATTTCAGCAACTGAGTCTCCATTACCTGAAATCGAAGCTGGATCACATATCGATCTATTCCTGCCTAATGGTTTAATCCGTCAGTATTCTCTATGTCAAGATCCTAGTTTAAAAGGTGTTTTTCGATTAGGGATCTTAAAAGATGAAGCATCAAGAGGGGGATCACTGTCGGCGTTTAATGACATCTCTGAAGGGATGCAACTACAAGTCAGCCATCCTAAAAATTTGTTCCCATTGTTAGATGCATCTCACAGCGTTTTAGTTGGTGGTGGTATTGGGATTACACCGTTAATTACCATGGCTTATGATTTATTGAATAAGAATAAGTCATTTGAATTGCATTATTGTGCAGCCTCTAAACAAACTGCTGCATTTGTAGATGAAATCAAGCAAGGTCCCTTAGCGAGTTATACAACTTTCCATTTTAAAGATGATGGTGCAAATCATCGTGAATTTTTTGATCACGCAATGAAAGATATTGCCAAAGATTCACATTTATATACCTGTGGTCCTAATGGATTTATGGATTGGATTATTAATCTTGCTGAGTCTAAGGGTTTTAGTTCCGATCAATTACATAAAGAATATTTTCAGGTAGATATTGATTTAGGTGGCGCTAGTTTTGAAGTTGTTGCACAACAAAGTGGTAAAACGATTCAAGTAGCTCCAGAGGAAACTATTCTGCAAGCTTTAGCGCGAGAAGGGATTAAAGTCGAGTTATCGTGCGAACAGGGCGTTTGTGGAACGTGTATGTGTGATGTGCTTGAAGGCGAACCCGATCATCGAGACGTCTACTTTACTGACGAAGAAAAAGAAAGTAATGAGCAGATTTTAGTGTGTTGTTCTCGATCAAAAACACCGAGATTAGTTTTAGATATTTAATAGTTGAATTGCCATCATGGAAGGTCATTTTGGGATTCAGGAGAAGGGAATGAATAGTTATCAAAAATCGGAAGAACAAGCTATTGATCCGATGAAATTCCGCAGAGCACTCGGTAATTTTGCAACTGGGGTTACTATTATTACAGCGCAAAATGCGCAAGGTGAAAAAGTGGGTGTAACTGCCAATAGTTTTAACTCAGTTTCATTAGACCCACCTTTAATCTTGTGGAGTATTGATAAAAAATCGACCAGTTTTGAAGTTTTTAAAAACTCTAGTCATTTTGCAGTCAATATTTTATCTGGATCACAAATCGAGGTATCGAATAAATTTGCTAAACGCAATATTGATAAATTCGAAGGAGCAAACTACCGTTTGGGTGTAGGTAATGCTCCAGTTCTGGAAAATTGCTCTGCTGTTTTTGAATGTGAATTATTTCAAATTGTAGAAGGCGGGGATCACTGGATTATTATTGGAAAGGTCGTTAATTTTCAAGATGAAGGTCGTAGTCCATTAGTATATCACCAGGGTGCGTACTCAGCAGTAACACCACACCCAATGTTAAGAATTAAAGATTCAAATCCGGTCCAAACTGATGATTTGGGTCAACTATATCAAGGTAATTTATATAATAATGTTGCCTATCTCATGAGTCGAGCATTCAAGTTTTATCAAAATGATTATATCCCAAAGCAATTAGTCACAGGTTTTAGAACGAGTGAAGCTCGAATGCTTTTAGTGCTAGGCAGTGGTGCAAGTTCATGCAAAGATGATTTGCCACGTGATATAGCAATGCCTATGCGAGAAATAGAAAGAGCAGCGGAAATCCTTAAGAAAGATGAGCTACTAGTCGAAACAGAAGAATTCTACCAATTAACAGATAAAGGTAAAAAAACCTCACATTATTTATTTGATATTGCTGATGAGCATCAAAATGAAGTATTTGCAAAATACAGTGACCAAGAAAAGAATACTTTTATCACCATTCTAAAAGATATTGCGGGTATTCATTAAATCAAATTGGGCTAAATGTTAGATCATTTGGCCTTTTTTTCAATCTATAAAGATTTAAAAGGGATTTAATTATTAATTAAGGTATATAAATATACTTAAAAGAAAATTGAATTTTCTATGGAATTGGAAAAGAATTGGGTTGAATATATGAAATTTCATATAGCTGAATAGAAAAAATTAAACAGGGTTGAGTGAGAAAATCAGTAAAAAACTAAGGGGAAGTTGAGTGAAAAAGTTACCTACATTTGCAATACTAGCAATTTGCTGTAATACAGCAGTTTATGCGGACTTGGTAAAAGATAGTCAAACGACAATAAATTTAAGAAATTTCTTTATTGATCGAAATAACACAACACAGCCTGATGTTGGTAGTTGGTCACAAGCATTAGGTCTAAAGTTTAGTTCAGGTTATACCAATACACCCATTCAGGTGGGTTTTGACGTGACTTCAAGTTACGCACTAAGATTATCAAATCATAATGCTGAAAGGTCTGATTCGATCTTACCATTTGATCCCATAAAAAATGAGCAAGAACGTAGTTATAATAAATTTGGTGCAACCTTAAAGCTGAAATATAAAGATTCTGAGCTATTAGTTGGGGAACTTTCGCCAAAAACACCTGTTGCATTTATTGATGATTCACGTCAGTTGGTGACAACATATGCTGGTGCGGCATTTGAAACCAAAGCCATTCAAGATTTAAAACTGTCTGCTGGACGAATCACGCATATTAATGCGCGTAATGATGATGAGTTTGAAAAACTAAGCTTGTTTGCACCAGGTAAAGCAAGAATAGAAAGTAATGGTTTAAGTTATGTTGGTTTAGACTATAATTTTAGCCCTAAAATTTCAGGCTCTTACTGGTTTGGTCAGCTGGAAGATATTTATAACCAACATTATTTAAATGCAGCATATAACACTCAAATTGGCGACTCTAAAATCAAATTAGATGCACGTTATTTCCATAACAGTGAAGCTGGTGACAAATACTATGGAAACATAGATAGCAAAACATTTGGCGTTCAGGCCAACATTCAAAATGGCTCACATAGTTTTGCTGCAGGTGTTCAAAAAAATTCCGGGGATACCAATTTTCCAACATTTGATGGATTCGCTCCTCAACCGTTCCTACATACTTGGTCAACTTTAGGTTTCATCAAACCTGAAGAACTTACTTATCATGCACTTTATTCTTATGACTTTAAAAATGTTGGTTTGCCGGGTTTAAGAACGACTTTGCGTTATTTATATGGTACGAACATAGAGCGTAATGGCCTACCAGATAATAAAGAAACTGAAGCTAATTTCATTGTCGGCTACACCGTTCCAGAAGGGTCTTTTAAAGGGTTGGGTATAGAATGGAGGTATATCGACACGACTACTAAATATGGTGCAGGAACAACCAATGGTAATGATTTTGTTGAAAATCGAATCATTACTACATATAGCTATAAATTCTAATTACATAAACAGTTAATGGACAAACTGGAGATTATATGATGTTTAAAAAATTATTATTATCAACAAGCTTAATCGCAATTGCCACTTATGCTCAAGCTGATATCACGATTGGAGTTGTGACATCATCATCCGGACCTGTAGCAATGGTAGGTATACCACAAAAAAATACAGTTGCTTTATTACCTAAAAAAATTGGTAATGAGAACGTTCGATATATTTCTCTTGATGATGCGAGTGATCCTACAGCATCTGTCAAAGCTGTCGAGAAACTAATTAAAGAAAACAAAGTTGATGCAATCATTGGTCCTTCTGGTTCACCAAATGCTTCTGCTGTGATTGGGACGATTGCTAAAGCGAAAGTACCTCTTCTTGCACCGGTTGGAACTTCTACGATAGTCATGCCAATGACGGATCAAAAAAAATGGGTGTTTAAGACCACTCAGAATGATGAAATCATCGCAGAAGCGCTTGTGCAAGATATGGTGAAGCGAAAAATTACAACTCTAGGATTTATCGGTACTGCTGATCCGTACGGAGAAAACTGGGGAAAAGTCTTAGCGAATTTAGCAAAGAAAAATGGGATTAAAATCGTTGCTCAAGAATCATTTCAACGTCAAGATACTTCTCTAACTGGTCAAGCGTTAAAACTCATAAGTAAAAAACCACAGGCAATTCTAGTTGCAGCACCAGGTAGTTCAGCAGTGCCTCCACAAACTGCTTTATATGATCGAGGCTATCGAGGGCAAATTTATCAAACGCATGGTGCGGCTTTAGATCAATATTTAAAAATGGGTGGCAAGAAAGTAGAAAATACGATTTTAGCTGCCAGTTTAATGCTTGTTTTAAATGAAGTATCTAATACACATCCTTCTAAGAAAATTGCTACTAAATATATCAATGATTATAAAGCAAAATATAAACAAACACCTGCAACTTTCGGGGCAAATGTGTATGACGCAGGTATTTTGCTTGAAAAAGCTGTACCGACTGCTTTGAAAAAAGCAAAGCCTGGCACCGTGCAATTCCGTGAAGCTCTACGTGATGCATTGGAATCTACAAAAGAAGTCGCAGGAACTCAAGGCGTGTATAACATGAGCCCATCTGATCATAGTGGATTTGACAAGCGTGGGCGTGAAATGATCATTGTTAAAAATGGTCAGTGGAAACTACTGAAGTAAATTTAGCTTTTCATCATAAATAAACTCAGAGCGATATGCATATATCGCTCTAGGTAAATTCATCCTCAAAAAAGGGTAGGAAGATGTTATGGATTTAAATATCGCGTTAATTTTGGGGCAGGATGGTATTACCAGTGGTGCTATTTATGCATTATTAGCGCTATGTATCATTTTAGTTTTTACTGTCACTCGGATATTACTTATTCCATTGGGTGAATTTGCTGTATTTGGTGCATTGACTTTGGCATCCATTCAAGCAGGTATTCCAAGCTTAATAGTTTGGCTGGTAGTTGCGTTTTTTATTGTCAATACAAGTCTGGATTTATACGCTAAATTTTTTAAAAATCAAATATTTAATATCAAAATTTTTATTGCGTCATTGATTTATATTTCTTTGATCGTTATCGCAATGTACACACTACCTTTAGCGACGCTTCCAATGCCAATTCAAGTTTTATTGACTTTGGCTGTGATTACACCGCTTGGTCCTCAAATGTATCGCACTTTTTTTCAACCTTTAGTCGCAGCCAAACCTTTAGTTTTATTGATCGTGTCGATAGCGGTTCATGTGGCATTAGTCGGTTTAGGACTCGTGATATTCGGTCCAAATGGTGCTCAAACACAACCATTTAGTGATAAAAGCTTTGAAATTGGGACTCTTGTTTTAAGCAGTCAAACTTTGATCATTATCGTTTCATTCTTTGTGATGATTTTAGTGCTTTGGTATTTCTTTGAAAAAACACTCTATGGTAAGGCATTGCATGCAACCGCTGTCAATCGAGTCGGTGCACAGCTCATGGGTATTTCTCCAATCTTTGCGGGCAAACTGACTTTTGTTTTAGCTACATTTATCGGAACGTTATCAGGCATTTTAATTGCACCGATCACAACCCTGTATTACGACTCAGGATTTATTTTAAGTCTGAAGGGATTTGTAGGGGCAATCATTGGAGGACTAATCAGCTTCCCAGTCGCAGCAATTGGTGCCGTGATTGTTGGTGTTATTGAGTCTTTCTCGATGTTTTGGGCAAGTGATTACAAAGAAATCATCGTCTTTACATTAATTATTCCTTTCTTACTTTGGAAATCGCTCACAACTCGTCATGTTGAGGAGGATGAAGAATGAAATCAAAAACTTATTTCTTTATATTTGCGCTTATTGTATTCATCAGCCCATTTTTTTTACCGACCTATCAAGTCACTTTATTGAACTATATTGGTCTAAATGCATTAGTCGTGTTGGGTCTTGTATTGGTGACAGGCGTTGGAGGCATGACTACATTTGGTCAAGCAGCCTTAGTGGGAATTGGCGCATACGCAACTGCTTACTTAACTGTGACTGAACAATTACCAAGTTTCCTCGCATGGACAGGTGGAAATCCTTGGTTTGGACTTCTGCTCGGAATAGTTATCACAGTCGCATCTGCGATTTTGGTGGGTGGCTTAACACTTAAACTTTCAGGGCATTATCTGCCTTTAGGTACGATCGCTTGGGGCATTTCACTTTATTATTTCTTTTCCACCATTGAAACTTTAGGTGGGCATTCTGGAATTTCGAATATTCCCTCTATTTCTATCGCAGGATTTGCCTTTGATAATGGCAACAAAATGTTCTACCTCATTTGGCTCATTGTATTCATTGCCATTATTTTGACAAAAAATCTTTTAAATTCTCGAGAGGGTCGAGCAATCCGTGCTTTGAAAGGCGGACAAGTAATGGCTGAGTCTATGGGAGTAAATACGTTTAGAGCAAAAATGATCATCTTTGTGATTGCTGCAATTTTTGCATCAATTTCAGGGTGGCTTTATGCACACACGCAAACTTTTATTAACCCGACACCTTTTGGACTCCAAATGGGTATCGACTACTTGTTTATGGCGTTGTTAGGCGGTGTCGGTAGTATTTGGGGTGCAATATTAGGTGCAGGCATATTCACCATGGTACGCCAATGGTTGCAAGATGCTTTGCCTATTATTTTTGGCGGACAAGGTCATTATGAAACAATCGTATTTGGATTAATCATTGTTGTATTGATGCAAAAAGCACCATCAGGGATTTGGTCATTTATTACTAAGTTGATCCCAAATAAATATAAGCCAGTAGATTTATATCCTTCAATCCACCCCATTCCTCAAATGGACAAAGTAGAAAATCAAATCAACAAGGGTGAATTGATATTAGATGCGAAGAACATCACGAAAAAATTTGGTGGCTTGGTTGCGAACAATGAAATGAATCTGAAAATTCACGCTGGAGAGGTTCTCGCTTTAATTGGTCCGAATGGTGCTGGTAAAAGTACCATGTTCAATCAAATATCAGGTGTAGATGTTCCAACAAGTGGTGAAGTTTTATTTAAAGGTAAAAAAATAAATGGCATACCATCCAGAGAAATTGCCAAATTAGGATTAAGTCGCACATTCCAACACGTAAAAATATTGCCTGAAATGACTGTATTAGAAAATACAGCCATAGGTGCACATTTGCGCGGAGAAAAAAGTGTCATCTCATCCATGTTACTTCTTGATCGAGTTGAAGAAAATGAACTTCTCAATGAGGCTAAATATCAACTAGAACGTGTAGGGCTTGGAGAATATTTGTATGTCGAAGCTGGCAGTTTAGCACTCGGGCAGCAACGTATTTTAGAAATTGCACGTGCTTTATGTGCGAACCCAAGCTTATTACTACTTGATGAGCCCGCAGCAGGATTAAGATTTAAAGAGAAACAAGCCTTAGCTGAACTTCTATCTAAATTACGTGCTGAAGGTATGGCAATTCTCTTGGTCGAGCATGATATGGACTTTGTCATGAATCTCGCAGACCGAATTGTGGTCATGGAGTTCGGTCAAAAAATTGCTGAAGGATTACCAGAAGAAATTCAAAAAAATGAAGCTGTATTGGAAGCTTATTTAGGAGGTGCTGCATGATCACAATGCTTGGAAATCAAGAGGGCACGCCTCTGCTAGAAGTAAATAATTTGAGTGTTGCTTACGGAAAAGTCGAAGCGCTTTCAAATTTTAATATGCGTGTTAATCAAGGCCAAATTGTTTCTGTTGTTGGTCCAAATGGTGCGGGTAAAACAACTTTATTGTCTGCAATTATGGGGGTGCTGGGTTCTAAAGGAAACGTCGATTTCGATGGGCATGTGGAGCAATGTCCACAGGTTGAGCAAATGGTGATTCGTGGGCTCGGATTAGTGCCTGAAAAACGGGAGTTATTTGGAACAATGTCTATTGAAGACAATCTTATGCTTGGCGCTTTTCAACGCTATCGCCAAAGAGACAAAGAAATTTTCAGCACTTTAGATGAAGTGTATGACATTTTTCCTCGTTTGAAAGAAAGACGATCTCAGCAAGCAGGAACACTTTCTGGTGGTGAACGACAAATGCTTGCAGTGGGTCGTGCACTCATGGCTAAACCTAAATTGTTGATGCTTGATGAGCCGAGTTTGGGATTAGCACCACTCATCACTCGAGAAATTTTTAAGGTGATTGACCAATTAAGAGGACATGGCGTGTCTATCTTGTTAGTTGAGCAGAATGCCAGAGCTGCTTTAAAACTTGCAGATTATGCTTATGTCCTTGAAATGGGAGAACTATCAATGGAAGGAAGGGGCTCTGATTTAGTTGAAGATCCAAGAATCATCGAAAGTTACTTAGGAATTAATAGTAAGCATCAAGACGTATTAGCTATATAGAACATAACAAATCATACGATTTTCAGGGATTTGAATGGATGTCAAAAAAAATTTTGGTATATGGTGCTGGAGCCATAGGCTGTGTAGTTGCTGCTAGATTAACGCTAGCAGGACACCAAGTCACTGTTCTAGCGCGAGGGGAAAAAGTCGAAACGCTAAAGCAAAAAGGGATTCATTTAAAAGATGTACTGGGTGAATTTCAAGTACATCCATCTCGAATTGTGGATACTGAAGAATGCATTGAAAAACAGGATTTTATATTTATAGCAACCAAGTTTAACGCTTTATACGAAATCTCAACTCAGCTGAAGCGTTATATGCATAACGCGACAGTCATCGTGCCGTTAATGAATGGAATACCCTTTTGGTATTTTTACGGTTTAGAGAATAACTCTAAAAAATCAAGGATAAATTGTTTAGATCAACAGGGAGTTTTAAACGAGCATTTTCCATTAGAACATTTAATTGGCGCTGTTGTATTTATTACAGCGCAAAGTGTCAATGAAAATGAGGTCAAATCAGACAATCCATATTTGTTGATCTTTGGTGAGCCGAGTCATCAAATGACTGAACGATTACATGCGCTTGTTGAATTGTTTGAAAATACAAGTATCGAAGCACGACCCGTAGAGAACATCCGAGATCAAATGTGGACCAAGGTTATGGCTAACTTGAGCTCCAATCCATTATCGGTTGTGGCTGATGCTCCGCTAAGTAAAATTTATTCTGATCACAATTTAACTCGAATTACGCAACAAATTTTATATGAAGTTCGAGCTGTTGCGGCTTGCTATGGCGCTCGTATCAATATCGACCCAAACACATTTTTAAAATTGGGTGCAGAGATGGGGGAAACATATACATCAATGTGGCATGACTACAAAAATCATCGCCCTTTAGAGTTAGCACCCATTGCAGAAGCTGTATTTGAATTGGCAGATGCTTATGAATGTCCGATGCCGACATCCAAACTTATATATGAATTAACGGTCTATTTAAGCGAACAAGCCAGAACAAGGAATAATGAAGATGAAAAATAATGTATTGAATGTGTCTGAAGCTGAATGGGCGCTCAGAGTTAAATTAGCGAATTGTTATCACCTTATTGATTATTTTGGTTGGACGGAAACAATTTTTAATCATGTCTCAGCGCGCTTACCTGGAGCTGAACACTATTATTTAGTAAATCCTTTCGGCTTGAACTATACGGAAATCACACCCGAAAATTTATTAAAAGTTGATTTAAACGGTAATAAAGTGATTCATTCTGAATATGATGCCAATCCTGCAGGATTTGCTTTACATAGTGCTGTTCATGGTGCTCGTGATGATATTCGATGTTTAATACATACACATACCACACCAATCAGTGCCATTGCACAAAAGGAAGATGGCTTTAAAAATGACAATTTTTATGGTGCGCAGTTATATGGTCGGGTAGGCTATCATGCCTTTGAAGGCATTACCTTATTCGAAGAAGAAAAACAAAGAATGATCAAAAGTTTAGGTGATCATCACATTCTGGTACTTAGAAATCATGGTGTAGCTGTGGGAGAGAGTACGATTGAAAAAGCTTTTTTCCTACTCTGGACAGTTCAACGAGCCGCAGAAATACAATGCCAAGCGGATTCAATGCGTGGTGACGATGTTAAATTAGATCATATCGTAAAACAGAAGTGTGCAGACTTAACTCAAATGTTAATTCAAGAAAGTGCTTTCGCAGATAAGTTTTTTAATGCGATGGTTCGAAAAATGCAGGAAAACAAACACTAGTTCAGGGATAGATTGCGATGAATACGATATTAAAAGAAAAAATCAGTCATAAGTCGGCATGGGTGGGCAAAGACCTAAAAAATCAGACAGATTGGATTTATTATTTAAGCGAAGAAATGCTTCATGAATTAAGCCAAAATTTGCGATTGATAGAACAACAAGATCTAGAAATTGATCAATTGAATAACACGCATTTAACGATTAATAATCCACATGTTTTATCTGAATTTAAAAAATATGCCGATGAGCTTGAGAATGGATATGGTTTCTTTCTACTAAAAGGTTTGGATGTCGATAAATTTAATGAACGCCAATTGGCGATTATTTACTATTTAATAGGCATGTATATGGGTCAACCCGTTACCCAAAATCCTAAAGGCGATTTATTGGGTAAGGTAGAAAACGTTGGAGATCTTAACAACAAATCAACGCGAGTTTATGAAACAAACGCATATCTCCCTTACCACACTGACTTATCTGACGTAGTTGGATTGCTATCAATTAGAAAAGCAAAGAGTGGAGGATTGAGTAGTCTCGTCAGTGCTGCAACAGTTTACAATAGAATTTTAGAAAATTATCCTGAATATCTTGGTTATTATTATCATCCAACATATTGTGATCATTTGGGAGATCTAGAACCTACCTTGACACCAATTTTTAGTTATTATGAAAACAAATTAAGCTGTCGCTATTTAAGAGCTTATATTGAACTTGGGCATGAGCGAAAAGGAATACCTTTATCCAGAGTTCAAGTCGATGCGCTTGATATTTTCGATCAGTACATACAAGATCCTGATCTCAGACTAGATATGATGCTTGAACCGGGTGATATGCAGTTCTGTAATAACTATTGTGTAATGCATTCACGATCGTCATTTGTAGATGATGAAGACATCTCAAAGCGAAGAAAATTATTAAGATTATGGTTAAAAATGCCTAATGCCCGATCTTTAGCCAAGGATTTCCCAGGTAGAAATGGTATTCAAAAAGTAAATCTTTCTTAAAAAATGTTCAATATTTGACTACAACCTGACTCGGACTTTTAAGGCCGAGTCTTTTTTTTGCGATTACTCAAAAGTTGTAAGACTGAATCTGATTCAGAGATGAGTATAAATAATAATTACGCGCTCATCTGATTGATCACCTAAACAATATTCTTTTTTTGTTAACGCGCTATATGGTTCGGCATTATATCGTCTAACAATATTCACACTTTGAATGAGTTAAGTTAAATCAGCTTCTGGAAATGAGTTTTCCTCATTCAGCAGTCCTGAACGCATTTTAGTAAATTTGAGAGTGATTTCTATTCAAGTTGTTGAAGGAGAATAATCTGCTCTTCAAACGAAAAATGTTGAAAGCCTAGACCTGACAGGGGATACGTCGTTTATCTTTATTTAATCGGGCATCGGACATGGGTAATCCTCATAATGCGGCTTTGGCTTACAAGAAGTAGACGTTGATTGTTTTTTATACCTTTGATTAGTTTAATCGTTATTGACTCTCAGTTGAGAAAAAAGAACTCGAACAGATGTTTGAGTTCTTTTTCCAAAATAAACCAAATTTGAGCTTAGATTTAAGAAAATGGTTTTATGCTATTTTGCTCAATTCACCTCTTATCTGACCATTTCATCTTTTTCTACATCTAGACTTTTCACAAAATGTTTACATCCTTTTTTGAGTAAAATAATACTCAATAACGCTGAGAATCCACCTACGATTGAAATTGAATAACCCACCATGTTGGTATCCCCGAATACTTTATCGGTAATTAATGCGACTAAAGTTGTTCCAATACCTAAACCAATTAAGCTACTGATTAACAAGAAAATTGCAGAAATTTGAGCTCGTAATTGATTTGGAGCTAAAATTTGCATAGCTGCTGTTGAGGTTGGCATTGGGAAAGATGCAAAGAACATAGCCACTGTAAAAATAGCAACAGATAACCACAGTGAGTCTACTAATGTATAGCTAATAATCGGTAAGATAATTCCTAAACCACCTAAATAACCAGCATACATTGCAGCATCACGTCGACCTTTACTAGTCAGATAGTCAGTTAACCAGCCTGCAAAGAAAACGCCAGATGTGTTTGCGATAAGTAGAATCATTCCTAACATATAACCTGTTTCAACAGGACTCAGACCAAAGTTACGCATATAAAATGCAGGTGACCAGCTCATGACACAAAACAATGCCATTGCATAGAATGTGAAGCCCATGTAGTGACAAGTAAATGTCTTACTGTGCTTTTTTAAGAATTTAAACGAATCCGTAAATTTAACTTTTACGACATTACCTGAGGCATCGAGTTTTTGTCCTGTTCGTTGCGGATCTCTTACTGTTAAAATAAATAAAAGACCAATAAAAACGCCTGGCAATCCAACGAGAATAAAGGCAACTTGCCAAGCCTTCATCATGCCGAGTAAAGGAACATCAATAAACGTTGCATCTTTTAATAAGCTGATCACATAGCCGCCAACGAGAAAAGCCATCCCTCCACCGATAAAAGAACCAATGGAGTAAATACCAACGGCTTTACCTAATTTGTCTTTACTGAACATATCACTAAACATGGAATATGCTGCGGGTGATAATGCTGCTTCACCAATGCCAATCCCCATTCTTGAAAGAAAAAGTTGAATGAAGTTTTTACTTAGACCACAAGCCGCTGTTGCTAAGCTCCAAAAAATAATGCCAATTGCAATAATTTTTGGTCGGGAAAATCGGTCTGCTAAATAAGCGATAGGCAATCCCATAAATGCGTAAAATAGGGAAAAAGCTAAACCGTGCAATAGACTAAACTGAGTATCAGTTAAATTTAAATCTGCTTTGATCGGTTCAATCATCAAGACTAAAATTTGTCGATCAATATAAGAAAATATATAAGCCAACATACATAGTGTGACTACGTACCAACCGTATCTCGTATTTTTTTTGACCGAAGCGGGTTCTTCAGCATTTAGAGTATTCTGCATTTTCGTATCCTATATCCTTAAGGGTTTGATTTTTATTCCATTATTTTTTTAGCTAAACTGTGACTAGGTATTCAAATTTAAGCAGCATTAGTCATATATAATGCAAAATTAAACTCAAATACTTTTTTATCAGCATACTGATAATATTTATGATTTTATAAAAGGGCAATAGGTATGTTTAAAAAAAATACGAATTCACCTGAAATATTTGATAATGAATCGGGTTACCTTGGATTTTTATTAAGAAAGACATCCCATGTATATCGTTTAAAAATGGAGCGTGTACTTGCTGAATATTCAATCACTCCACCACAGTTCACAATTTTGAAAATTATTTTGACTTACCCAGGTTTCACAAATGCGGAAATAGCACGTTTTGCTTCATTAACACCGCAAACAGTAAATTTGATGATCTCAAAATTAGAAAAACAAAATATTCTCTATAAAACTTCTCATTCTACGAATAAGAAAATTCAATTAATTGAGATATCAGATTTAGGGAAAAAACTTATGGAAGATTGTGGTGATGCTATTGATCGTTTAGAAGATTCTCTAGTCGATGGTTTTAGTGAAAGTGAAATAAGAATCGTCAGGAATTGGATGAAAAAAATTAATGAAGAATAATTTTCTAAATTATTTGGTTTTTGAACTTGCATAATTATCAGCACACTGATAATTTTTAAGTGCATTAAAAAAACTGAATGGATTTAGAGGAAAATAAAATGATCAAACCTTATGGTGTAGTAGGATTAGTTCCAACAATATGGGGCACAAGTTGTAGAGCAGATATTATGAAAAATATCTCTCATTTAGAGGAACTTACATCCGGTGCATTATGGTTGAGTTCTTTAGATATTCCAGTAAGACTGTTGGTTCTCCCAGAGGGGGCATTACAGGGCTTCAACGATGAAGCACTCGATGTTGATATTCAAGAATTCTTGGATGATGGTGCGATCGATATACCAGGCCCTGAAACAGATCGTTTAGGTGAGTTAGCTAAAAAACATAATGTTTTTATCATGGCGCAAGCCAAAGCTAAAAATGAGGATTGGCCAGGCATTATGTTTAATGTCGGATTTATTATAAATCCTCAAGGCGAAATTATTTTAAAACACCACAAAATGTCTGCTTTATTGCCATGCGAGCGTTCAGCATCACCTCATGATTTGTATGATGAGTGGGTAAAAAAATATGGTGAAGAGCTTCAATCATTTTGGCCAGTAGTTGATACGGAAATTGGTCGATTGGGCATCATGATGGCAATGGAAGGTAATTTTCCAGAAAATGGTCGAGGCCTAGCGATGAATGGTGCTGAAGTCGTCTATCGTGCATCTTTACCAGCTTCATTTACTGAAAATGATGTATTTGAAATCTCCAATCGTGCTCGTGCTTTGGAAAATAATATGTACGTAGTAGCACCTAATATTGGGGGGATGTATCTTGATGAAAATACATTAGCACCGATCGATTGTGGTGGTGGTCTTTCTATGATTGTGGACCATAAAGGTAAAATAGTGGGTAAACAGCATGATACCAATGGATCTACCTATGTCACTGGTGTAGTTGATATAGAGGCACTTCGTTATCATCGTACACACGCTCAGGTGACCAATTGGATGAAAGATATACGTGCAGAATGCGCACAATTAATTTATAAAAATAATATATATCCTAAAAATTTGTATTTGCAGCAAAAACAGGGACATCACGACGAATATAAAGCGGAAGTGATTGATAAGCAAATTCAGAAGCTTATTGATATGGGTGTCTGGAAAAAAAGCGCATATGATGAGTCTTAATCAATGCACTAGCTTAAAAACCCAATAATGTATTGGGTTTTTTTGGGTTTATATATTTTTTAAATGATCTTTTTTTACATAAATCAAAGCGCCAGAAGCACCTGCTTTGAATTCAATACGATGTTGAGTCGGAAACCTCATCCACGAACCAGCTGAATAATTTCGTTCATTCATCACCAATTCACCTTCGATAATGAAAATTTCAATACCGTTATGATGTGTTGATTCTAAAACCTGTTGGCTTTCGAGTTTTTCGAGAAAGGTGTCTTCATACTCAGACTGAAATAGTTGGCAAATCTTTCTGTTGTTAAAATAGGTCCAGTTTCGCTCGTCACGAGTATCAATTCGGGTAGCTAATTTTTCTTCTTCAGACATTTGCATGAGTTTCACCAAGATCAGACATCCATCTAAGCTCGAGACAATATGTTTAGAAAGGTGAGGATTTCGCATATACCATCCAGATGGATAGTGCTGATGATCATCTTCAGTAAAAGTCCCTTTTAACACTAGAACTTCTTCACCGAAGGGGTGTTGATGCTCTGGGAACTGAGAATTTGAAGGGAACTCAACTAGGCTGGTTGCTCTTGCTTGTTCTAAGCCAACACGATCAAACATCATTCGTTTAACTTCGCCTCTTGGGGATTGAATCCATTGATAATCCTCTGGAGTAATTATTACAGGTTGAGAGAAGTCAGCATTTAATCTCATGCTTTTAGCCTAAAAAAGAGCATTAAAGTGATTAATATTATCAAAAAAAGCGTGAATTTAAGATGAAAACCTGTTCAAGTTCGAGAGTGATGGGGTGTGGAGCAACTTTGACTTTGGTCGGCTAGCTTCTCTTTTCTCTTTCGAATAATTTAATCTAGGTCGACTTTATTTGAGAATCTAAGTCAATAAAAAAAAGCCTCAATCTTTCGACTGAAGCTTTTAAAATTTTGGAGCGGGAAACGAGACTCGAACTCGCGACCCCAACCTTGGCAAGGTTGTGCTCTACCAACTGAGCTATTCCCGCAATATGGTGTGAATTATAGTGATTTTGCACACCCTGTCAACACTTCCAAAATTTAATTGATGAATTAATCAGCACGCCGCCATAAAGTTCCTTGACGCGTATCTTCAAGTACAATGCCTTGATCAAGAAGATTTTGGCGAATCTCATCTGCACGTGCAAAGTTTTTCTCTTTCTTGGCATCTTTGCGTTGTTGAATGAGATCTTCAATTTCATCATTACTCAAAGATAAGCTTTCTTGACCAATATCTGATTTTAGGAATTCATCAACATTATGTTGAACAAGACCTAAGATATTGGTCAGATGGCGCAAGGTGGCATAATATATGGCCGCCTGTTCAGCAAGTTCGTCTTTTACGGCACGATTTAATTCTTTATTGATTTCAAACAGTACCGCAATCGCTTCAGATGTGTTGAAGTCATCACGCATTGCTGCATTAAACTTTTCAACGAGTACTTCATCGTATTGCGAATTAATTTCGGCACCATATATCTGTTGATATGCTTTAAATGAATGATAAAAACGACTTAATGTGTTTTTAGCTTCTTTAAGCGCGGTATCAGAAAAATTCACAGGACTACGATAGTGTGATGAAACAATGAAGTAACGAATAACTTCAGGATGGAATTTTTCCATGACATCGCGAATCGTGAAAAAATTGCCTAAAGATTTAGACATTTTTTCACCATCGACATTGATAAAGCCTACGTGCATCCAATAGTTTACATATTGTTCGCCAGTTGCAGCTTCACTTTGTGCGATTTCATTTTCGTGATGGGGGAAGGTTAAGTCAGAACCACCACCATGGATATCAAAATGATTACCAAGGCAACATGTAGACATTGCTGAACATTCGATATGCCAACCTGGACGACCATTCCCCCAAGGAGATTTCCAAGAAGGTTCATTTTCTTTTGCATGCTTCCATAGCACAAAATCGAAAGGATGTTTCTTTTCAACTTCAACATCGACTCGTTCGGAAGCACCTGCTTGCATGTCTTCGAGTTTACGACCAGATAGACGCCCGTATTTTTTAAATTTTTCAACTTCGAAGTACACATCACCGTTTGACGCAGGATATGCAGTGCCATTATTGACCAAAGTACCAATCATATTTTGCATTTGATCGATGTACTCTGTCGCACGAGGTGCTTCATCAGGTGCCAAGCATCCTAAATTGGCAGCATCTTCATTCATTGCCTGAATAAAGCGATCAGTGAGTGCTGTAATGCTTTCACCATTTTCATTTGCACGTGCAATGATTTTGTCATCAATGTCAGTAATATTGCGAATATATTTAACTTTCCAACCTTGGCTACGAAGAAAACGAATAATATAGTCAAATGCAACCATAACCCGAGCATGACCGATATGACAGTAGTCGTAAACTGTCATCCCACAGACATACATATCAATATGTCCTTCTTTGCGTGGTACAAACTCAACTTTTTTTCGTTGCTCTGAGTTATATAGAACAAATGGTTGCATAGGTCTTCAAAAAGCTAAAAAAATGGTGGTTCATCTTAACCTAAGGCTTATCTTTCACAAAGTTTTATGCGTAAAAAATCTATGCAAATGAAATTTATACATTTAAGAAAAAGATACTTGCATGCTTATGTTAATATATGAAGAATAATTTAATGATTGAAATTGTGGCTGAATCCAGCCTCAAGGTGCCCAGATTTGAATTCTGAAAATACTACATATCTAATTGATTTTCAAAAGGTTGCAAAGGAAACCTTAGAGATTGAGCGTCAAGCTTTATCGGTACTATCCAGTCAGATTGATGATCGTTTTTCCCAAGCATGTCAAATTATCCTACAGTGTCAAGGTCGTTTAGTGGTCACTGGTATGGGGAAATCTGGTCATATCGGTCGAAAAATGGCTGCAACATTTGCATCAACAGGAACTCCGTCTTTCTTTATGCATCCAGGTGAAGCTGGTCATGGTGATCTCGGGATGTTAGTGCGTGGAGATGTGCTGATCGCGATTTCGAACTCTGGTAAAAGTGATGAAATCATGATGTTAATGCCACTCATCAAACATTTGGGTGTGCCATTGATAACAATTTCAGGTGATGACCGTGGACCAATGCCACAGAACGCTGATGTTGCGCTTACACTTGGTCATATTCAAGAGGCATGCCCATTAGGTTTGGCACCAACTTCAAGCACCACAGCGACTTTAGCTTTAGGTGATGCTTTGGCTGTTGCTTTACTTGAAGCGCGTGGATTTACTGCAAATGATTTTGCCATGTCGCATCCAGCTGGTGCACTCGGTAAGCGATTACTGTTGCATGTTAAACATCTGATGCACGTGGGTGACTCTCTACCAAAAGTTTCACCTGATACACCAATGAATAAAGTTTTATACGAAATATCAAACAAACGTCTCGGATTAACCACAATTGTGGATGAAAATGATGTTCTGTTAGGTATATTTACCGATGGCGACTTGCGACGTCTCATTGATAAGCAACAAGGTTTTGATGTTAATCTTGCTGTATCAAAGGTTATGATTGAAAATCCTCTAACCATTTCACAAGAAGCAAGAGCGGTTGAAGCGCTAGAGCAAATGAATGCTAAAAAAATCAATCAATTTGTAGTAGTCAACGATGCCAAACAAGTGATTGGTGTGATTAGCATGCACGATTTAATTCAAGCTGGGGTAAATTAATTCATGGCATCTTATGTATTGTTAGAACAAGCACGACATATCGAAGCATTGGTTTTGGATGTAGATGGTATTCTAAGTGATGGTTTTGTAACGTTGACGAACTCAGGTGATGAAATTAAGTCATTTGATATTCGTGATGGACTTGGGATGAAACTTGTTCAGCAAGCTGGAATTAAAGTTGTCATTATTACCGGTCGCCAAAGCAATATTGTGACAAAGCGTATGAGTGATCTAGGTGTAGACTTAGTTTATCAGGGGCGTGAAGACAAAGGGACTGCCTTACAGCAAGCTTGTACGCAACTGGGTTTAAAACCAGAAGATTGCTTGTATATGGGTGATGATTGGCCAGATTTATCTGCTTTTGCGATTGCGGGAATGAAAGTAACAGTGCCAAATGGTCATGTTGAGGTTCGTCGTCGTGCAGACCTTGTAACCCAAGCTTATGGTGGTCGTGGCGCTGTGCGTGAAATTTGTGACATGTTATTGTTGTCAAAAGGGGTTTACCATGAACTTCTTGAAAAATATTTGGCTGTAACGCATTAATACGCAGTTGATATGAACGCTGAATATAGTTGATGATTTATGGATACTAAAGTTTTATACATTACTGCTGTTATCGTCGCTGCTATAAGTGGCGGCTATTATTATTACAGTGGTAAAGGGAAAAAATTAGAGGGTTCATCCGCTCAATCGATGACATATTCGGCAAAGAATATTAATCTTTTGCAAACTGATGAAAAAGGCATGCTTTATGTTAAGGCTACAGTGGATGAACTGAATCAAGATATGAAACAGAAAACATCAAGCTTGCAGAATTTAAATGCCAGCATGTTTACTGATAATGTAGAAGACGCTACGTTTTATGCTAAACAAGCACATGGTTTCAATGACAATGAGAAGATTGTGTTATCTGGAGATGTTGTTGCAACCAAGCAAGGAGAAATGGGCAAAATGGTTTTTCGAACCGATGCGCTTACAGGATATCCAAAAACAAGAAAGCTTGAAACATCTGAGCAAGTTACTGTACAAACACCAAATGCAGATTTTGTCAGCCAAGGCTTAGAAGCAGATTTGAATGAAGGTCAGTACGATTTTAAAAATATTCGAGGAAAGTATGCACCAAACTAAACCTTCTTATTTATCAGGTTCGAAAATGCTTAAAGCAATAGCAATGGTGGCACTCAGTTCTATTTCTGTTATGGCATTTGCATTGCCCAGTGATCGTAATCAACCCATCATGCTTTTAGCTGATCGTGCGACCTATAATGACAAAACAGGTATAACGACCTATGTGGGGAATGTTTCAGTTGAACAAGGTACTTTTAAGTTAAATGCAGCCTCTATAGTTGCTAATCTCAATGCCAATCGCCAAATTAGCTCAGTAAATGCGTCAGGTTCTCCTGCAAAGTTCCAACAGCAATTAGAGTCTAAACGTGGCATTGCACGTGGTGAAGCCTCTAAAATTGTATATAACGCAGATACAGGCATTATTACTTTGTCGGGTAATGCATATTTGTATCAAGATGGCGCAAGTATTCGTGGGAACACTTTGCGTTATAGTATGAATAAGGGTGATATCGAAGTTGTAGGCGGTGGCAGTAGTGAAACGGGTAGTTCAAAAGGTCGCGTACAAATTATCATTCCACCTTCTGCCTCAAAATCATTCTCTGGAGTACGTGATTAATGAGCGTCGATGAATCACCAATCCAAACATTAAAAATTAAACATCTTGCCAAAGTTTATAGTAAACGCTGGGTGGTGAAAGATGTTTCATTTAGCATGCAGAGTGGTCAAATTGTTGGTTTGCTTGGACCGAACGGGGCGGGAAAAACGACAAGCTTTTACATGGTAGTCGGACTGGTTCGAATGGATAAAGGTGAAATTCACTTAGATAATCTTGATCTTTCGGACCTTGCAATGCATGAGCGTGCTCGTCATGGAATTGGTTATTTGCCACAAGAAGCTTCAATTTTTCGTAAATTGAGTATTTCAGATAATATTATGGCGATTCTTGAAACGCGGAAGGATCTTAATAAGCAACAACGTAAAGAGAGACTTCAAGAGTTATTAGAAGATTTTAAAATTACACATATTAAAGATTCTTTGGGGATGAGTGTGTCAGGGGGGGAACGTCGCCGTGCTGAAATCGCTCGAGCATTAGCCGCCGATCCTAAGTTTATGCTCCTTGATGAGCCTTTTGCTGGGGTAGATCCAATTTCTGTAGGTGATATCAAAGATATCATTCGCAATTTAAAAGAACGAGGAATAGGTGTGCTTATTACAGATCATAACGTTCGCGAAACGCTCGCGATTTGTGAGCATGCTTATATAGTTAGTGAAGGATCCGTCATTGCAGAAGGGACCCCAGATCAAGTACTTATGGATGAAACTGTCCGTAAAGTTTATTTAGGTGATGATTTCACAGTTTAAAAAAATAGTGTGATATCTATAAAATAATGTTGTTTTATAGATATTTAGACTGTAAATTAACTCAAACAAATCGTAAGTTTACAATTGACGCAGAAATAATATAAAAATCATTGTAGAATACGATTGATTTTATGTGACGTAGTTCACACTTTTTAATAGAGATTACAAGTGGCTAAACATCAATTAAGTCAGAAGGATATGGGGTATATCACGCTGTTTGCGATCAGTTTATGTGCGACACAAGTACATGCTGAAGATGCAATCGCTCCTCTAGCAATTGACGATACCCAACGTGCACTATCAGCAGAATTACAAAAACCCAAAATCAATTTTAGTTTGGAAAAAAAGACTGTTGAAGATATACCTGAACAGCTTGAAAAGCCACGTTTTAAATTATTCCAATCGAAATCCAAAATCTCGAAAGAGCAAGTGAAAGAACAGGTTCTTGTTCCTAAAGTTATTGAACAAGTTCCTGATTTAGACGACATAGTCGAAAATGAAATTGCTCAAGTTAACACTATACCTTTATCTAATTCGAAGTCTCAGAATGAGTCGAAGGAAAAGACTCAAAAGAAATCTTTCTTTGCATTTGTTAAGCGTGAAAAAGCGGCATCTGAACCAAAAGTATTGCTGCCAAAGGTAAAGCAGGATATTGAAGAGGCTTCAGCGCCAAATGTTCTAAAACCTACTATTTCATCTACTGTACAACCCGCTACTAAAGACACTCGTCAGGTTTTAAAACCGCTTAAACCAAAGATCCAAAATGAACTAACAGAATCTTTAATTGAGGCGCAACACGCAAAATTACTAGAAAATGAAACATCGGTTTCAGAAGACAAAACAGAAAAACCAAAAAGTAAACTCTTTACATTTATTGGGAATATAGGCAAAGATAAAACTAAGCTGGATGAGGGTCATCACCAAGCTGCTGGCAATGTATCAAATACAAAAGTTTTGACACCGTCTTTACAAAAATCGGTGAGTGAATCTTCATTGAAAGTGTCTAGTACACCAAAACCGAAGATTGTTAATGATCAACAAATTAACAGCCAAAACAACTTGCTACAAGCTCCACCTTCAACAGTAGCGCAAGTTGAGCATCGTCAAAGTCTTGTATCTAAAGCCAAAGCTTTTTGGCCTTTTAAATCAGGTTCTCATAATAAGTCAGAAACACAGAATGTAATTGAGCGTCCAAACTTGATCGTTCAGCAACCGACTAGTGCTTTGGCTGTAAATAAACCTACAATCGTTTATTCAAAACCAATAGAGCAGAAAGCGAAAATATCTGAACAATTGCAGTCGATTAAGCCAGTTGTAAATATTAAGCCTAAAGCTGATCAAGTCGTATCCGAACAAAAATACAATACGGTGAATGCTGAACCGCAAGAAAAGAAAAAATTCAGTTTAACTGCATTAAAATCAAATATGGATCAGTTTTTTAAACCTAAAGCTGATGATGACTTTAGACAAGTTAAGTTAAATGAACTGAGTGATTTTAGCTTTGATCCTAAACAGGTCGAACAATTGCCTGTGATCACGACACAAGCTTCGCCAAGTGCTCCAGTATCTATGATGCCACTTGTGAATGGGACGGCTGATAAACAAACGTTAAGCTTATACGATGCGATCAAGATCGCAGTAGCGAGACATCCTGAAGTGACACAAAGTGTTTCTTCACTCGCATCACAAAATGCATTTATTGATGTTGCTAAAGCAGGTTATTACCCACAGTTGAGTGCAGGTGTTTCAACTGGAGATATGACTTCAGGAGAAAGAGGGCGTCAATTATTTAATGTCAATGCGACGCAACTACTTTTTGACTTTGGTAAACAAAAATCACTAGTTAGTACAGAAGAAGCCAAGTTACAGTTTAGCCAAGCTCAAGTTCTTGTCACAATTGACCAAATTGCTCTTGAAGTGGCTTCTGCCATTGTGAATATTAAGCGATATGAAGAAATTACACGTATTGCACGTGAGCAAATTGCTGGTATATCACGAATCCGAGAAATTGCTAATTTACGTGCAGAGGCAGGTATCAGCAGTCAGGCCGATCCAATTCAAGCGCAATCATATTATGAATCTGCACAATCAAATTTAATTCTGCAAGAAACACAGCTCAATGTATTTAAACAACGTCTTAGAACTTTGATGGGAACAGATATATCAAAATATAACTGGGAAATTCCTGAGAGTTTAATTAAGGCTTCAGATATTTATTCAGAGCCAAAGTTTAACGAAATTCCGAAAATGATGGCTGCCAAAGCTGAAGTTGATGTTGCAGAATTGGAAAAAAAACAAACTCAATTGAGTCGTTATCCTACGTTAAATGTTAAAGGTACATTAAGTCAAGCAGTCAACGGACGTAATCCGAATAACAATCAAGACGATGGAACAGATAGCTCTATTATGCTTGAAGCAAATAGTACTTTCTTCCAAGGTGGTGCAATTAGTTCACGTAGTCGTGCGGCATCGTTTGCAGAAGAAGCTGCTAAAGCAAAAGTAAATGCAGTTTATTTAGAAACAATTGATGAAATACGTCGTGCTCAAGAGCAAGTAGAAAATAAACAGCGACAAATGAAAGTATTGATTGATCAACAAGCGACATCAGTCAGAACGAAAGAGTTATATCAAGAACAATATAAACTTGGCACTCGTACAGCTGTTGATCTTTTAAATGCTGAGCAAGCGATTCACCGTTCAAATTCAGATATTGAAACGGCACGTTATGATATTTATGAAAACTTAGTTCAATATATTGCCGCTTCTGGTAAGAGCCGCGATGTATATCAACTTAATAATTTGACCATTCAAGGGGTAGAATTGAAACCATGAATACAAGAATAAATTATCAACCATGGTTACAAGGTGTCCTGACGGTTGCACGTCATTATCGAATTGAAACCTCTGCTGAACGTATTCGCTTAGAACTAAATTGGAATCAGAACCAGTCAGTCGATGACATCTTGGCAATTATGACACGCCAAGTAGGTTTGCATGTCCGTAAGGTGGATTTTAGCCCCGATATTTTAAATCCGTGGCGTTTACCGGTATTGGTCGGATTTAAAGATGGGCAAGTTGGCGTCATTGATCGTGCAGATTCACAAGGTAACGCAAGTGTTCAACTGAGCGGTGATGAAGGGTTAGCACAGACATTTTCAGTAGATACATTATTAGATGTCATCGACTCAGTCTATATTTTAAGACCAGAAACCTCAGTACCTGATGCGCGTATTGACGAATACATTAAACCGTACGAAAAAAATTGGTTTTGGGAAATTGTATTACGCGA
Source organism: Acinetobacter sp. ANC_7654 (assembly GCF_056779855.1). NCBI lineage: Bacteria > Pseudomonadati > Pseudomonadota > Gammaproteobacteria > Moraxellales > Moraxellaceae > Acinetobacter > Acinetobacter sp. ANC_7654. The sequence goes on from NZ_JBWYIR010000011.1 coordinate 38,120, forward strand.
TTGGAAACGCTATATCGATATTATGTTTGCATCATTGCTTGCAAACGTATTAGCACTCGCGACAATCGTCTTCTCGATGAATGTGTATGACCGCGTTATTCCAGCACAATCTATTCCAACCTTGTGGGTATTGGCAGGTGGTGTATTACTTGCTGCAATCTTTGAATTCGCATTGAAATACTCACGATTAATTCTTTCAGATATGATTGGTAAGCGTGCGGATTTAAGAGTCTCGGATCGGGTCTTTGGTCATGCTTTACGTATTAAAAATAGTGAACGATCTAAATCCACGGGAACGTTTATTTCACAAATTCGTGAACTAGAAGGTGTGCGTGAGCTTGTAACATCTACAACAATTACCGCCTTTGCTGATTTACCATTCTTCTTTCTGTTTCTTGGTATTTTTTGGCTTATTGGTGGCAATCTTTTCTGGGTAATTTTGGTGGTTGTGCCGCTGATGATTATTCCAGGGCTTTTGGCGCAAAAAAAATTAGCGCAATTGGCTAAAGAGGGTATGCGTGAGTCATCAATACGTAATGCGATTCTCGTTGAAGCTGTTCAAGGTATTGAAGATATTAAACTGCTACGTGCAGAGTCTCGCTTTCAAAATCAGTGGAATCACATGAATGATGTTTCAGCTTCTATCAGCATGAAACAACGTAAAATTGTAGGCGTATTGAATCTTTGGACTCAAAAATTACAGGGGTTGACTTTTGCAATTGTGGTGTTGGTGGGTTGTTTTGCGGTAATGGATGGAGAAATGACCACCGGTGCGTTGGTGGCATGTTCGATTCTATCATCACGTATGTTAGCGCCAATTGCACAGGTTACAGGTGTTCTTGGTCGTTATCAGCAAGCTAAAACAGCGAAAGAAAGTCTTGATGAATTAATGAGTAAACAGGTTGACCATCCTGAGCGTTCACAATTGATTCAGCGATCAGTACTCGATGGTCATTATGAATTAAATGGTGTGGTCTTTAAATACGGCGAAGAAGATCCTAAACCAAGTATCGTTATTCCTAAACTTGAAATTAAACCAGGTGAAAAAATAGCGATTCTTGGACGTAACGGTGCAGGTAAATCGACCATTCTTCAATTACTTTCAGGTATGCAAACTGCAGTTCAAGGTAAGGTTCAATTAGATAATATTGATATTACCTTGTTAGATCCATCGGACGTTCGTCGTGACGTAGGTTTGTTGAATCAAAATGCGCACCTATTCTTTGGTACAGTCAGAGAAAACTTAACGTTAGGTGCACCATTAGCTACAGATGATGATTTATTAAAAGCACTTGCAGTAACCGGTGCACTCAACTTCATTCAAGAAAAGAAGGAGGGACTAGATCATATTATTTTAGAAGGTGGTGTAGGCTTCTCAGGTGGACAACGTCAGGCACTTTTATTGTCAAGACTCCTCATTTGTCAGCCAAATATTCTGTTGTTAGATGAACCTACAGCTGCGATTGATGATGTATCTGAAAAACAATTAATTGATCATATGAAGAACTGGCTTGGACATCGCACATTGGTTGTGGCAACCCACCGCCGTGCAGTATTAGAGTTAGTGGATCGTATTATTGTGGTGAATGATGGTCGTATCGTTATGGATGGCCCACGTGATCAAATTTTAAATAATTCTGGCCAGCAACAAGCAAATTCAGGGGCTAATTCATGAGCGAAGAATTAAAACAACAACGTTCATTAAAAGTGTCTCAGTTAGAGCCACCATTACCGAAGGTCAGTATTACGATTTGGATTATTGGTCTGGGTTTGCTTGCACTCATTATTTGGGCAGCTATTTTCAAACTTGAAGAAGTTTCTAATGGTACAGGTAAAGTGGTTCCAACTTCTAAAGAACAAGTGATTCAATCTTTAGAGGGCGGGATTCTAACCAAACTTGAAGTTAAAGAAGGTGATATTGTTGAAAAAGGGCAAACCCTTGCTCAACTTGATCCGACACGATTTGCTTCAAATGTGGGTGAATCAGAATCTTTACTACTGTCATCGCAAGCAACAGCTGCGCGTTTACGTGCGGAAGTGAATGGCGGTCCACTGGTATTTCCAGAATCAGTTCAAAAAATTCCAAAATTGGTTGCTGAAGAAACTCAGCTTTATCGTTCTAGACGTGCCAATATGGAAGAGTCTATTGCTGGCCTAACTCAAGCACTTACGTTAGTTCAACAAGAATTGAGAATGACAGAACCGCTTGTTGCCAAAGGTGCTGCGAGTGAGGTTGAGGTTTTACGTTTAAAACGTCAAGCAAATGAATTAACCAACCAAATTAACGATATTCGTAATCAGTACTATGTTCAGGCACGTGAAGAGTTATCCAAGGCGAGCACTGATGTCGAAACTCAACAACAAGTAATCAAAGGTAAATCGGATAGTCTGAATCGTACAATCTTTAAAGCACCAGTCCGCGGTGTAGTGAAAGAAATTGATGTGATGACTTTGGGTGGTGTTATTCCTCAGAATGGTAAGTTGATGACCATTGTCCCTTTGGATGAACAACTTTTAATTGAGGCGCGAATTTCACCGCGTGATATTGCATTTATTCATCCTGGACAGGAAGCTTTAGTTAAAATCACTGCTTACGATTATTCAATCTATGGTGGCTTGAAAGGAGAGGTAACAGTCATTTCTCCTGATACGCTTCGTGATGAAGTTAAACAAGATCAATTCTATTATCGTGTGTATATTCGTACTGATTCAGACAAGCTTTATAACAAAGCTGGGCAAGCATTCCCAATCACCCCGGGTATGGTATCAACGGTCGATATCAAGACAGGTCAAAAAACGATTCTTGAATACCTGTTGAAGCCATTCAATAAGGCGAAAGAAGCGTTACGCGAACGATAATCTTTATTTTTCAGTCTGTTTAAAACCCAATCAATGATCTTTTGATTGGGTTTTTTAATATGATTGAATCACGCATAATGTATGTGAGTTCAATCGTTGTGATTTACCATGCCATTTACTCTTGCTCAGACTTATATCTATGAAGAGGATATTAAGAAAAGCCGTTTTCAGGCGATCACCGCACCTGTGGAAAATGAACAGGATGTAAAAGAATTTTTAAACCAGTACTTTGATGCCTCGACGACCCATCAATGCTGGGCATGGAAAATTGGGCATCAAGTCCGTTTTAATGATGATGGAGAACCTTCAGGAACAGCTGGAAGACCCATACTCGCAACGATTGAAGGGAATGAGTTGACTAATATTATTGTATTGGTGAACCGCTGGTATGGTGGTATCAAACTCGGAACTGGAGGCTTGGTACGAGCATACGGAGGTGTTGCTGGGCAATGTTTATTACAAGTCGAAAAAATTGAACTCATCGAAAAGAAAACTGTAAATTTTAAATGCCAATTTAATGAATGGTCTATTTTTCAATATGAGTTAAATCAACAAAAAATTGAATATATTGAAGAATATGTTGACTCTGGAGTATTGATTTCTGCACGTATGCAAATTCATGAAATTGAGCCGTTTAAACTGAAAATCCAAGATGTGACTCGTGGACGTGAACAATTGAATATAGAGGATGTCGAACGTGACGCAACATGATCCTTTACTCAAGTACCGAGAACAGCATAAACATCGTTTGAATTACATGCCTTGGTTATATTGGTCACTCAAGGCAAAGCATCGTGATTGGGCAGAAGCTTGGCAAAAAGATTATCAAGCCTATTTAATGGATATGGAGACTGTTGAAATTGGAAAAAATTGTTTTATTTCTCCTTTAGCCCATATTTTTGCTGAGCGTGGTCGAAAGATTATTATTGGGGATAATACTTTTATAGCCGCGGATTGTACCTTGCATGGTCCTCTAGAAATTGGGTCTGAAGTCGCCATTAATCATCATTGTATTTTAGATGGTGGACGCGTTGGGATTAAAATTCATGACCAAGTACGAATCGCAGCTTATTGTCATCTTTATGCATTTGATCATGGCATGAGTTTAGATCAACCTATTTACCAGCAAGCAATACGCTCAAAAGGCATTGAGATTCATCGCGATGTTTGGTTGGGGGCACATGTAGGTGTTAAAGATGGCGTGACCATACATGAACAGGCGATTGTAGGTATGAATAGTATGGTTACTAAGGATATTCAGACAAGAGAAGTTGTTGTAGGCAATCCAGCTCAATTTATACGAATGCGTGAATAATTCGTAACGCGAAAGATCGAATTAAATTACATAAACCATGTTCATTTGCCCGAAAGCTATGATAGTTTAAAGAAAAGAACAATCAGACATCATGTCAAAGTGAGGCAATCATGAACCGTGTAATTGCGTGTATTGATTCATCCCCATGTATTCATGCCTTAGCTGAAGCAGCAGCCTGGATTGCGGATCGAACTAAACGTGAGTTAGTCCTTTTACAGGTTTTAGATTACTATCCTGCAAGTTATCATCTGGGTGAAATTAGTGGTGTGATTGGATTTGAAAGTAATGCGATGCTCTTAAAAGAACTCGCGGAATTAGAACAAAAACAAAGCGAATTAGCCTTAGATTATAGTAATAATCTTCTTTCACATATTTCAGAAGTGATTGAAGAAAAATATGGTATTACGCCGATAAAAATTCAAGAAAAAGGCGATTTCCTCGAACAGAGTTTCAATGTTTTAAATGAAAATGACATTGCGATTATTGGTCGAGTGGGTGAGCGCTCCGCGGAAAAACACAAAAGCTTAGGGAGTAATGTAGAGAATTTTATTCGTGGTGCTCGTTGTACGGTTCTAACTGTTGGTGAAACCTTTAAGCCACCAACACGTTTTATTTTCGCCTATGAAGATTCTCAGACTTGTAAAGAGATGATGCATCGTGTTGCTAAAAGTGATTTATTAAGAACACTTCAGTGTCATTTGCTTTATGTGGGTGATCATCCTGAAATTCTTGATATCCCAGCTCAGTATTTACGTGAAGCTGGATTGGATGTGGTTGTTGAATACCGTTTTGGAGATGTCGCTGAGAATATTTTAGATTATCAGCAACAACATCAAATTCAATTAATTGTGCTAGGCGCTTATAGTCGCAGTAAAGTAAAACAATTTTTCTTGGGCAGTATTACGACCAATATATTTAGAAATTCAGTCGTTCCATTGTTGGTTGCGAAATGATCAGTCAGTTTTGATTAATTTTACTTGATAAATATTCGGTCAACTTTACTGGTAGAAGGTGGATAAATTTTTAGAACAGTAGGGTTTTATGGTTTGATTATTTTATAATCTTTTGATTAAAGTTTATGAAAATCAGGTGTTTGCCATAATATTTTATTTTTATCCACAGGAATACAAACAGGAATCGGGGATAACTTTTTCAGGGCTCTAGTGCAAGAAAAAGGAGTATTCAAATTGATGAATACTCCTTTAAGTGATACTAATGACTAGTATTAAGATTTATTTGACAATCGCCAGTGCAAAACCATCATGTCCTTTACTGCCGACGGTTTGTAAGGCTGTACTCGACAATAGTCTAGGATGATTCTGCATAAGGCGGTACATTTCACGAATACCTTCGATGCTTGGTTTGACATTTTTTTCATCCAAAATATCACCAGCGCGAATCACATTATCTAAAAAAATAATGGTACCTGAGCGTGAAAATTTAAGTGATAGTTCTAAATACTCTGGGTAACTTTGTTTATCAGCATCAATAAATATAAAGTCAAATGGCTCAAAATTTTCAGGTAAAGATTTGAGAATATCCGCAGCGCGACCAACTTTTAATTCAACCGTTTGCTTTAATTTCGCATTGTCGATATTTTCTTGACCGAGTGCTGCATGTGTATCACGACCCTCGATCGTCAGAATATATCCATCCTCAGGAAGAGCTCTTGCTAGCCACATGGTGCTATAAGCCGCAAAGGTTCCAAGCTCTAACACACGCTTACACTGATTCATTTGAATCAACATTTGTAATAACATGCCTTGGTTAGCAGCAACTGCTAGATGGTCAGGAAAACCCTTATCAGCTGTATTTTGTAGAGTCTGAGTTAAAATTGGATCTTCTGGCATCAGATGAGATTCAATATAAGCATCAATATCTGACCATTGTTGTTGCATAACTGAGTACCTGTAGGGAGTTCAGTGCATTGTAATCGTTTCGAATGAATGTGCAAATTTCTGATGCTTTGATGCTGAAAAATCAGTCAAAAAAAAAGAGGTCAAAGACCTCTTAATTAAATGTGATCATCTAATATTAGTAATGGCATAAAGATGTATTTCGAGTCAGATCGGGTCCCCAAGTTCGGTAACCTTGAGTATCAATATGTATTTGACCAGTCGCATACAAACCTAAGCCCATATTTAAGCTTTGACCATAATTTTGCCAAAATTGGCACAATTTAAATTTAGAATTTTCGATGAAGGCATAATCTTCAGCCTGAGGAAATTCAGGACCGATTCTGAAATCAATGGCTGAGTTATACAAGTGTCGAGACGAACCTGCGCCACCAGCACACTGATTTAATGGAAGGTCACGATATACAGATGTAACCTCAAAATCAGTTAAAATCCTTGCTGCAACGAGATATTTAAATACCTTCAGTGTCGGTAACTGATTCGACCATAACTCACGGTTCGGAACCATATATTCAGATTTACCACATTTTTGCCAAGCACGTGCTGATTTAAAGAGTTCAAAACTTGGGATAATATTGCCAACATTATTACGTTCTAAGTATTGTTCATATTCTCGTGCTTGAGCTTGGTTATTACCTTGCATCAGCCAAACACGATAAGAATTCGGCATGACTTTTGGTCGCGCTGGACGTTCATAGGTTATTTTTTCTTGTGGAATATATATGCGTTGACCATCATTGGTGACGATTGTTCGTCCTTTTTGAGGGGAGGACGTACATCCAATCAATATCAACGATATTGCACTGATTGAGCACAAGCCCTTCAAAATTAATTTCATTATAAATAAATTTTACTAAAGCAAATAAGTTTCTATTTTATGCTAATTGATTATCAAGAATGCGTATAAATTGCAAATAAATGTACCAATTGGGTATAAAAAAGATCAGCCGAAGCTGATCTCTCATTGGATTATTTTTCTAAATATTGCAATTTATTTGGTTTGCCATTCCATTCTTCACGGTCAGCTGGTTGATCACCAATCTGCGTAATGTTTGGCCATTTTTCTGCAAGTTCAGCATTGAGTTCGATAAAGACTTCTTGACCTTCAGGTAGTTCATCTTCCGAGAAAATGGCATTTGCAGGGCATTCAGGCTCACATAACGCGCAGTCAATACACTCATCTGGATTAATGACTAGAAAGTTTGGACCTTCATAGAAACAGTCAACTGGGCAAACTTCTACGCAGTCTTGATACTTACATTTAATACAATTTTCAGTGACAACAAAGGTCATGGCGTCAGCTACCTAAAAAATATGGTTCTAATAACGAATGCTGTATTTTAGGCAAATTGAACGAAACTAACAATTCCTTTTCTTGATATTTAATATAGGGGATGCTACTAAATCAATAATATTTATGATGAGATCGTACTAATTTGCAAATTCTCAGGCATTCTGCCTCTGATTTCAAAAATCGTGATTAAAAAAAGCCAGCAGATCGCTGGCTTATTGATTGAGTGTGCTTGAACTAAGATTTTTGGAGTAATTGTTTGAGTTGGTAGAGTTGGTCTAAAGCCTGTCTTGGACTTAAGTCATCTACAATAATTTCTGAAAGAAGTTGTTCAACTTGAGAAGGTTGATGAATTTCAACCACATTTTCAACTTCAATAATTTTTTCTACAGGTTCACTATTTGAAAATAAATCTTGAGAGAACAGATCTTTTTGCACAGGTTGAGTTTGCAGTTGGAGTTTCTCCAGTTTTTTAAGTTTAGCTTGAGCCTCTTTAATCACGTTTTGAGGAATACCTGCTAGTTTAGCGACCTGTAAACCATGACTCTGACTTGCAGGACCTTTTTGAACCTTATGCAATAAGATGAGATGACCATTCACTTCTTGCGCAGTGACATGATAATTATCAATACACGGATCCATGCCTAATTCTGTTAATTCAAAATAGTGCGTTGCAAAAAGACATAAACATTTAATGCGATGCGTCAAATCAAGAACACACGCCCAAGCTAATGACAAACCATCATAAGTGCTTGTGCCACGACCTACTTCGTCCATCAATACCAAAGATTGTTGAGTGGCATGATGTAAAATTTGAGAAGTTTCCGTCATTTCCACCATAAATGTAGATTTGCCAGAAGAAAGATCGTCTGCTGAACCGATACGCGTAAAGATCCGATCAATAGGTCCCAATTTTGCAGATTTCGCTGGAACGAAACTACCGCAATATGCCAATAGCGTAATTAACGCCGTCTGACGCATGAATGTAGATTTACCACCCATATTTGGGCCTGTGATAATCGACATACGATGCTGCACATCTAGATAAGTATCATTTGGGGTGTAAGGCGTTTTAATCAGTGATTCAACAACGGGATGGCGTCCTGCTTGAATGTGTATTCCAATTTCAGGGCTAAATTCCGGACGATTCCAATTATATAATCTTGATAGATGTGCGAAGTTTGTAAGAACATCCAGTTGAGCAATAGCGCTCGCCATCATTTGAAGATTGGCGATATCTTGACGTAATTCATCCAATAACATTTCAAACAAAAGTTTTTCACGAGCCAATGCACGTGATTCGCTTGAAAGCACTTTATCTTCGAAAGACTTCAATTCAGGGGTGATATAACGTTCAGCATTTTTTAATGTTTGACGACGAATATAATGGGCAGGAGCTTGTTCTGCTTGCGCTCTGGTTAATTCAATATAGTAGCCACTCACTCGGTTATAACCGATTTTTAGTGTGTTTATACCTGTTGTTTCTCTTTCTTTGATTTCTAAATCAATTAAAAATTGTCCTGCATGATCGCGTATTTGACGAAGTTCATCCAATTCATGATCAAAACCATTTGCAATGACATTACCATCTCTGAGTAGAACAGGTGGGTTTTCCACAATGGCTGACATGAGGCGATGATGTAAACCATTAAAGTCACCCAATTCCTCATTCAGTTGATTGATTAAAGCGGATTGCGGTGTTGAGGTCATTGGTGCTAATGCATGGCGTAAATACGGGATCTGAGCACATGCTTGACGTAGTTGCACTAAATCACGTGGTCGCGCACTTCCTAATGCCACACGGCTGAGTACGCGTTCGATATCACTGATTTCTTTTAATACCAGACGAATTGGAGCTTCATGATAGCCAGATAATATGGTTTGTATCGCATCTAGACGCTGATCCAACAACGCAGTATCACGAATCGGTTGCATTAACGTTCGACTAAGCAGTCGGCTACCCATAGCCGTTTGGCATTGGTTGGTTAAATCAAATAATGAAGTGCCATGCTCAAACAAAGGATCAATAATCTCTAGATTTCGTCGCGTCACAGGATCAAGTGCAATAAAGTCGGAGCTTTGTTCAAGTCGAATTGAACGAATATGTGGCAATGCCGTCTTTTGGGTATCTTTGGCATAATGAATTAAAGCTGCCGCAGCTGCTTTCGCCAACTCAAGATGTTCAATTCCAAAACCAGATAAAGTACTTACGGCGAATTGATCACATAAAGTTTTTTGCGCATTATTCAGATTGAAGTCTACGTTTGGGCGTTTTGTAACGGGACAATCAAGAATTTGCTTGATCTGTTCAACCACTTCTGGATGCTTGAAATCCTCATCAATCAAAAGTTCACTTGGCATAAGACGCGCAAGTTCCAGAGGAAGTTGTTCAGCTTGAAAACTTTGTTGTTGGACTTTAAAAATACCTGCACTGAGATCTAATAGGGCGATACCAATTTCATCAGATTTAATACAGATGGATACTAAATTTGAACTCTGATGGGCATTCAGCAATGCGTCGTCTGTCAATGTACCCGGTGTAATAATTCTGACTACACCACGTTCAACAGGTCCTTTACCAGTGACTTCCCCAAGTTGTTCACAAATAACAACGGTTTCACCTTTTTTAACTAAACGCGCTAAGTATCCTTCTGCTGCATGATACGGAACTCCAGCCATTGGTATCGGTTGTCCATTCGCTTTACCACGGTGGGTTAACGTAATGCCTAAAATTTTGGCGGCTTTATGCGCATCGTCAAAAAATAACTCGTAGAAATCACCCATACGATAGAACATTAACGAATGCGGGTGCTGTAATTTCACCGTCATATATTGCTGCATCATTGGCGTCAATGTTGAAAGATCGATATTGGATTGATCTAAAGTCATCTTTGAAAAAAACCTGTAGTTAAATTTTGAAACGAAGAAGTACTGCTCAAGCTTAGCATGAGAAAAAATGCGTAAATCGATTATAAGATCTATTTTTAGCAAAAGATAAATGAGTCGAACCAATATTATAACCAACGACTCAATTTCGTTCATTGAATAATTAAATTCGATATCCATTTATGCAAATTCTTTGTGTAAAGAATCAGCAGTCTCTGGATAGTCTCCGCATCTTTTGGACAGTTTGTTATCGCATTTCATTTCATGATCAGATCATATTCGATGTCTTAGGGAAGAAAAAATGACAGGTCAAACGATTGAGATCACTACCAAATCGGGGAATCGCTATTCAGGGTATTTGGCAGTCCCAGAAGCAAAGAAAGGTCCTGGGATTGTATTGTGTCATGAAATATTTGGTATCAATGCAGCGATGCGAGCAAAAGCTGACTTTCTCGCAGAGGAAGGCTATACCGTTTTAGTCCCTGATCTATTTTGGCGTACTGCACCAAACATTGATTTAGGTTATACACCTGAGGATTTTGAAAAAGCTTTTCAACTTTATCAGCAATATGATGAAGATCAGGGTGTAAATGATATTCGTGAAAGTTTAGATTTTTTAACGACTTTAGATGCGTGTGACACGACTACGGGTCAGTCAGTGGTTGGATATTGTCTTGGTGGAAAACTTGCATATTTGGCTGCATGCCGTATTGATAACTTAGCGTGTTCGGTTGCTTACTACGGTGTAGGCATTGAAAAAGCGCTCGATGAACTCTCGAATGTGAAGGGTAAGCTTGTGCTACACATGGCTGAACTTGATCAATTCTGTCCAGCTGAAGCGCGAAATCAAATTACTGAAGCATGCGCACAATTTAAACATATTCATGCTTATGTTTATGAAGGTGTTGATCACGCATTTGCACGACCGAACAGCGATCATTATCACAAACCATCGGCGCGATTTGCCCATGAACGTACCGTAACAGCATTACATGAAACGGTTGGCCCTCACTATGACTTAGTTGCATTGTGGGAAGAGCATATCAGACATGAGTTCGACACGCGCGATGTACCAGCAACCATGGCAACGATGGTCGCTCAACCATATGTGAATCACATTCCAACGTTGACAGGTGGTGTGGGATATAGCCAGTTAGCGCGATTCTATCGATATCATTTTGTACATCAAAACCCTCAAGATATGAAAATCACCTCAATTTCTAGAACTGTGGGATCTACTCAGGTTGTGGATGAATTCATCATGAGTTTCACTCACGACACTGAAATTGATTGGTTATTACCAGGTATAAAACCGACTGGAAAATATGTCGAAATTCCAATGTTGGGGGTCATTCAGTTTAGAGGTCCAAAACTTTGTCACGAACATATTTATTGGGATCAAGCTTCTGTACTTGTCCAAATCGGATTACTTAATCCAGAAGGATTGCCTGTTGCAGGTGTAGAAACAGCGAAAAAACTTTTAGATGAAGATATTCCTTCAAATGGCTTGATGCCAAGTTGGGAGTCGAGTGCTGGTAAGCCAATCGAATAATCAAAATATATGGGGCAAAAAATGGAATTAAATATTAAAGATAAAGTTGCCATTGTCAGTGGTGGATCAACTTTGATTGGACAGGCTGTGGTTCAAAGTCTCGTGAATTTAGGGGCTAAAGTTGCCATTTTAGACATTGATGACTACGGAAAAACCATAGCTGCGCAACATCCTTATGAAGTGATGTTTATACAAACTGATCTAACTTCAGACATTGCAATTCAGGAAGCGGTGAACAGCATCAGAAATCATCTAGGTGAAGTCAGTTATTTGGTGAACTTGGCATGTACCTATCTTGATGATGGCTTCAAATCACCAAGATCAGATTGGTTAAAAGCATTAGATATCAATTTGGTGTCTATTGTTGAGCTAACGCGTGCCGTATATGAAGATTTGCAAAAAAATAAAGGGTCAGTGGTGAATTTCACCTCGATTTCAGCGCAATGTGCTCAAACGGGACGTTGGTTATATCCAGTTTCTAAAGCGGCAATTTTACAACTGACCAAATCGATGGCAATGGATTTTGCGCCAGATGGTATCCGTGTCAACTCAGTTTCACCAGGTTGGACTTGGTCGAGAGTGATTTCTGAAGTGAGTGGACAAAATCGTGCGAAAGCTGATGCTGTAGCAAGTGATTATCATCTCTTGGGACGTTTGGGTAATCCGGCAGAAGTGGCAAATGTAGTGACCTTTTTATTGTCGGATGCTGCAAGTTTTGTGACTGGCGCAGATTATGCGGTAGATGGTGGGTATTCAGTCATGGGGCCTGAAACGAATCAACCCGCAATACCACGTTTAGCAGAATAAATTAAATATTGGAGAATAAAGATGAGAAAAATTGCAATTGTTGGTGCAGGTCAGTCAGGACTTCAACTTGGATTAGGACTGCTTGATAAGGGATATGACATCACGATTTTATCGAATAAAACTCCTGATGAGATTCGTCAAGGTAAAGTCATGTCTAGTCAATGTATGTTCCATACTGCGTTACAGACTGAGCGTGATTTAGGACTAAATTTTTGGGAAGAGCATTGTCCAGCGGTAGAAGGTATTAGTTTTGCTTTGGTTGATCCAGCAAGTGGTGAAAGAGCATTTAAATGGAGTGCGCGATTAGAGCGTTATGCTCAATCTGTTGATCAACGTGTCAAGATGCCTTATTGGCTTGAAGAGTTTCAGCGCTGTGGAGGCAAGTTTGTTCTCCAAGATGTCGGTCTAAATGAATTAGAACATTTGGCTGACGAGTATGAATTAGTGCTATTGGCTGCGGGTAAAGGTGAAGTTGTTAAAGAGTTTGTACGTGACGCAGAACGTAGTACTTTTGACAAACCTCAGCGTGCATTGGCTTTGACTTATGTGAATGGAATGAAGCCAATTTCACCATACTCGAGAGTGAGCTTTAATATTATTCCTGGGGTGGGTGAGTATTTTTGTTTTCCTGCGCTTACAGTAAATGGTCCATGTGACATTATGGTTTTTGAAGGAATTCCTAATGGTCCTATGGATTGCTGGGCTGAAGTTAAAACACCAGAAGAGCATTTAAATAAAAGCTTAGAAATTCTGAAAGAACATTTGCCGTGGGAGTATGAGCGTTGTCAAGACGTAAGGCTTACGGATAATGGCGGATATTTAGCAGGACGTTTCCCGCCAACGATACGTAAACCTGTCATGACATTGGCTTCTGGTAAAAAAATATTTGGTATGGCAGATGCATTGGTGGTGAATGATCCAATCACAGGTCAAGGATCAAATAATGCGGCTAAATGTAGCAAGGTTTATTTCGATGCGATCTTAGCACACGGTAATCAAACGTTTACTGAAGATTGGATGGAGTCAACATTTGAAAAATATTGGTCATATGCTGAAAAAGTCGTGAGCTGGACAAATAGTTTATTGGTTCCACCTCAACCTCATATTGTTGAGCTACTGGGTGCAGCATCTCAAAATCATAATTTAGCTTCTCAGATCGTTAATAATTTTGATGATCCACGTAACTTTTCACCGTGGTGGTTTGACGAAAACGCAGCGAAAGAATTATTAGAAAGAGATCAAGTTTCTCAAGTGGCTTGATGGAACTGAGGTGTTAAAAATGGATGTATTAAATAAAATTAATCTGCAAGAGATTGACATCAGTAATCCTCGCGAGATTCGTAATCTTCTTGGTCAGTTTGCCACAGGTGTTACCGTAATCACCACACGTGGAACGGATGGACGAAAAGTGGGTATGACAGCCAATTCATTTTCTTCGTTGTCATTAGATCCACCGCTTGTGTTGTGGAGCTTGTCGAAAACAGCACCAAGTTTGCCCGATTTTGTTGCAGCTAAGCACTTTGCAATTCATATGTTAACGAAGGAGCAGCATCAGCTTTCTACCCATTTTGCCCGTGGTGCACAAGATAAGTTTGCCACAGTTGATCATGGTGAATGTGATACAGGTGTTCCATTACTGAACGAAGCACTTGCTACACTTGTCTGTAAAAATGTACAGCAATACGAAGGTGGCGATCACTTGATTTTTATCGGTGAAATTCAAAAATATCAACAAACTGCTGGTGAGCCCTTAGTGTTTCATGCTGGTCGTTACCAAATTGCAGCGAGCCATCCAGACCTTTAATCATTGCTTTAAAAACCACGATGAATAATCGTGGTTTTTTATGAGAAATACACATGAAAAATAAAATCATATTAAGTGCTTTAACCTTGTTTACTACAGCAAATTCATCACATGTTCTTGCTTATGATTTACCGACTGTGAATTTGGGTATGACCAGTTTTCTAGATGGTGGACTACCAGCTGGACCTGGTTGGTATTCGCAAACGTATTTTCAACATTATGACAGTGACAAGTTGAGAGATGCGAGTGGACAAAAGCTTCCATTGCCCAAAACAGATTTAAATTATCAAGTGATTGTCGAGCAATTAAGTTACATGTCGACCTATAAACCGACTGCTCATTCAAGTCTAGGTCTGAATTTACTTATCCCTTATTTAAGTAAAATCAGTGTTGACGATGGTTTAAATAATCAAGCTTTAAAAGCTAAAAGTGGATTTGGAGATTTGATGATTGGTCCATTTCTCCAGTTTGATCCAGTCATGGGTGAACAGGGACCAAAATTTGTCCATCGAATAGAATTACAGATAAATTTGCCAACAGGGGAATATCAGCAAAACCGTGATATTAATCCGGGTAATAATGCATTTTCCTTCAATCCATATTGGGCTGCAACGTATTGGTTTAATCCGAAATGGACAGCTTCGACACGCGCTCATTATTTGTATAATTTTAAAAACGATGATCCAACTTATGGTTTTGGTGCTGCTGATGACATCCAAGCGGGGCAAGCAGTACACATTAACCTAGCATCTGAATATGCTGTACATGATCAGATTCGGTTGGGTCTAAGTGGATACTACTTAAAACAGCTTACCGATACTAAAGTTGATGGTGTAAAAGTCGATGGTCGCAAAGAAAGTGTGTGGGCAGTTGGACCTGGACTTATGTATAGCCACTCGCCAAAAAATCATGTCATCGCAAATGCATATTTTGAGCATGATGCAAAAAATAGAACTGAAGGCGATCGATTTCAAATTCGATACATTCATCATTTCTAATCAAAAAAGCCTGTGATTTCACAGGCATTTTTATTGACAGACATAAAATCAAGAGAAGAGTGAATTTTGTGTAATCTTACGCGTTGATGATGGCAGCTCGCCATAACGACGTTTGTACTCTTGTGAAAAACGACCTAAATGAGTAAAGCCCCACTTAAATGCAACATCAGTGACCGTGGCATGTTCATTATTCATCAGTTCAAGATGAGCTTGTTCAAAACGAAGCTCACGTAAATATGCCATAGGGGTAATGCCAAAATGGTTTTTGAATCCTGCAAAGAGTGTTCGTGCACTTACACCTGATTGTTCAGCCAAGACTTCTATGTTGAGTGGTTCATGTAAGTGGTGGTGAATGTATGCTTCAGCACGTTTGATAAAGTATGGCGCTAATTTTTTCTCATGATGAGAATTTGCTTTAAAAAAAGCATTATTTGGTTGTCCATAAATAAGCGCATTAAATAGATTTGATTCAAACTGCTTAAATGCAAGTGGGTGGTGGAGAGGATGATGCTCACATTTAAGTGCATCCATCATGGTTCTCAAAAGTTGCAGAAAATAACCACCAGATTGGGTGGTAAAATCAAGTCGAGGATTAAAAATTACATTTTTTTGTTCAGATTTCACGATATGTTGCTGACAATGATGTGCAAAATCATCTTTTGAAATTTTGAGAATGAGTTGAGGGGAGTGAGCACGCCAGCGCATTCTGAGTGATTGGTCAGGTGAGATAATTGACGCTACTTCTGAGTATGAAATAAATTTATCTTGACCAAATTCAATTTCTGCATAGCCTCGAGTAGGAATCTGAATAAGATAAAACTTTTCAAGTTGATCTGGTTCGATCAATACATCTGCGCCATATTCCAAGCGGCTGATAGAAAGAGCCCCAGTTTGAACATGATGCATGCTTGCACTAAATTTTTTAGCTGATTTTAACACTTTTAGAGCATGAGGCTTAAAAATTTGCCCTACATTTTTACAAGTTTCGCTCAAATCTGCTTGATTGAAGACCAAGTTTTGACTGTTGAAAATTGATTCATTACTAAAATTTTGCCCAGTTAGCTGAGAGGAATGAAGCTGGTTCATTGTGAATCCTTTTGGCTCATTAGTAGTCCGTACCATGACAGTAGTGTTAAATTGATATCATGGAATGAGATTTACGATATAAATAAATGAAGCAATATTCAGACCAGAAATAATAATTTTAAAATTTAATAGCTATAGTGGTAATTGAAAAAAATTACATTTATTTATATCAGTCCTATCCTTAGGACGTTATTTAAAAATCTATCTCTATAATCGCTGAATGTCAAATAAAACCGAATTTTTTATCATTGTAATTTTATATAAGTTAATGAAAAATAATAAAAAATTAAAATACCTATTAAGTAATATAAGATACCAAATTAGTATTTTTTAATTTACTAATCTGTGTTCAAAAATATATTTAAATATTTAGTCGAAGCGAAGATACTTTATTTCGACATTATTATTAAAAATGTTTTATAGTATTTATCATGATTCAAAATAGCTAGGTGAACAGGATGATCACACTCAGCCAACATAAGGATCTTAGTCACGCATCGCGTGAATTGAATGTTGCTCAACGATTAATGAGCCTTATTTGTGGTTCACATCAATTAGAAACTGCTCGTAAAGATCAGCTTGATTTTCATTATTCAGGTATACGCTTGCCGAGTAAAAAAATGGCAATTGGCTGTATCAGTTATGGCACAGATGTATCTATTCAAATTCAGCAGCTAGGTGCATACAGTATCAGTTTGCCTATTCATGGACAGCAAACATTGCGTATGAATGGAGAAACTCATTTATCACATAGTAATAATGGAATCATTGTTTCTAGTCAGGATCAGCAAGAACTCATCATTCACCGTAATTGTAAAAAATTTCAAGTGGTGATTCCTGAAGAAAGTGTCAAATCTGTACTTTCCAATTTGCTTTCTAAACCTGTTAAAGAGCGGGTGATTTTTGAGCCAGATATGCCATTTAGTGAAGATAACTTCCTAAGATTGTGGTGGAATAATAT
Source organism: Acinetobacter sp. ANC_7654 (assembly GCF_056779855.1). Taxonomy (NCBI): domain Bacteria; kingdom Pseudomonadati; phylum Pseudomonadota; class Gammaproteobacteria; order Moraxellales; family Moraxellaceae; genus Acinetobacter; species Acinetobacter sp. ANC_7654. The sequence goes on from NZ_JBWYIR010000011.1 coordinate 55,595, forward strand.
TCAACAATGTTTATCGCTCAGGCAAGATTATTCTCGTTTTGATGGTTTAAATCTGCTTTCTCAAGATTATGAAAGTTTTTTGATTAAGGCTTTGCTTTTAACCCAGCAGAATAATTATTCCAATGAATTAAGATCGCTCCAAGAGTATCAGCTTCCGAAGCCAGTCATGGTGGTCAGAGAGTTTATCCATCGTTTTGCTGATCAAGAGTTGGATGCATCAGATTTAGTCATGATATCGGGAACTTCAAAATCGACTTTATACCGTGAGTTTCAACAAGCGCTGCATATGAGTCCTATGGATTATTTAAAAAACTATAGACTTGAACAGATTCATCATGCTTTGCTGCAGAACAATGCAAATATTTCCATTTCGAGATTGGCTTATGACTGGGGATTCAGACATTTAGGACGATTTTCTCAAGAATACAAAGCCAAATATGGGGTTCTCCCGAGTGAAACACTTAAAATAATGGTTTAAAAAAAAGCCCCTTGATTGGGGCTTTTTAATGACTGAGTTGAGATTACTGCGTTACCTCTGCAGTTGCAGTATTGGCTGATTCAGGTTGTTTTAGTCCTTTTAATGCGAGCGCAATAAACGAAATAAATGTCGGAATTGCTAGGACATAGAAAATACCTGCAAGAGATAATTCAAAAGTAAAAATCAGTGATCCGTAGAACGCACCTAAGATCGCACCGATACGACCAATACCATGCATCCATGAAACACCTACACCGCGGCACACTGAAGGGTAGAACAGTGCTGTTAATGGAAGTAGTGATGATTGAGCACCCACTAATAATGCGCCAATTAAGAAAATTGCAATACCGAGTAAAACAATACTTTGGCTTACGAATGCTGCAACGAAGAACAATACAAATGCTGCGAGATAAGAATATTTAATCACAGTATTTGGATTAACTTTATCCATATACCACCCCATAAAGCATGCACCTATTACACCGCCGAATGGGAAAATCGCTGCAATTAAACTAAACTGCTCTGTTGTAAATCCAGCGGTTTTAAGAATAGTTGGCATCCAGCTGGTTAACAGATAAAACACCATTAGGCTGGTAAAGCAACACAGCCAAAGCATTGCCGAACCCCAAAAGTATTTGCTAAACAAAATTTTAACAGGGCTTTGTTTAGGATCTAATACTTCTGCTTCAGGTAGAACAAATACAGTACTTTGATCGAATGTTTGACCGTGAATCTTCTCAAGAATTGGTTTTGCTTTTTCTTGACGATTTTGTTTGATGAGGTATTGAGGTGATTCAGGTAACTTGGTAATCAAAAATACCAATACAATGAGTGGGATTACACCGCCAATAATAATGACATTTGCCCACCCTTGATTCTCTAATAAGAACGCAGATAAGACACCGCCACTTGAGATCCCTAACATAAATCCGCAACCTGCTAATCCGGTCAGGAATGCTTTACGTTTTAGAGGCATGTATTCGGATACCATTGTGCTGATATTCGGCATAGCCGCACCAAGTCCGACCCCTGTAATAAAACGATAGATCATAAGTTCTTGTGTGTTAGAAGCAAATCCACACATGATGGTGAAAATTGAAAACAACAAAGTCGTCATTACGATGACACCCTTGCGTCCAAATTTATCTGATAATGGTCCTGAGATAATAGCGCCGATCGACATACCTACTAAGGCCGCACTGAGCACAGGTGCTAGATCTGGTTTTGAAATCCCCCAATCATCTAACAATGCTGGTGCAATAAAGCCTAAGATGCCAGTGTCTAATCCATCACAGAAAAAAACCAAAAACCCCAGAAAGAAAACTGTCCATTGTAAAGGGGACATTTTTTCCCGATCAATAACGTCATTTACAATTATTTTTTGCATTTAAAATTTCCATATATTCAAACGTTAGAACAAAAAAGGACTATCGTTTGCAAAGAATATTAACGATAGTCCTTAGTGATTGTCATCAGCTCATTTAATTATCTTGAGCTATGACTTTGAATAAACTTCTCACTGTAAACACGTCCGTTGTCTATCTGGTGATCAGCTAACCAATTTTTGACAGCATCGATCATTGGTGGCGGACCACACAAATACATATCGAATGCTGATTTGCTTAATTGCGATTGATCTAAATGTTCGTGGATAAATCCTTTTTTTCCAGTCCAATCATTAGAAGGTTGTCCGATTACGGGATGATACTCAAAGTGTGGAATCTTAGCTGAGTATGCTTTTAACCTTTCTTGTTCACACAAATCTTGCTCTTTGTTTACACCATAATATAGATGTACTGGTGGAATTTGAGGTTGTTTCACAATTTGATCTAGCATTCCTAAAAATGCTGACAATCCAGTACCTCCTGCGACAAAGACTAATGGCTTTTCTTTTTCCACTTCGCGAAGATAAAAACTTCCTAAAGGTGCTTCGAGTAAAATTGTATCCCCAACTTTTGCTCGATCTCGCAGATAGTCACTCATGAGACCTTGCGGGAGTAAGCGAATTAAAAACTGTAATTGATTACCTTCATTGGGTAAATTGGCAAAGGAATAAGAACGCCAATCATTTGCACCAGGAATTTTTAATCGAGCATATTGACCCGGTAAATAATCAATTTTCTGCGTATGTTGACTGGCATCTACATGAATGATTGCCGTAGTTTCAGAGACTAATTCTACGTGAGTCACTTTGGTTTCGAGTTGAAGTGTTTCACCAGCATTACAGAAACTTGAGTCATGATCGAAATAGAATGCAGCATTCGATTGCACTCGTGTTTGACAAGCTAAAATTTTACGCTCTGCCAGATCACGTTCGGTTAATGCTTCTTCATCGACATAATCTTGAGTGTAATTGCCACTTTCACATTGCCCTTGACAGGTTGCGCAAACGCCTTCACGGCAGTCTAAAGGCAATGTGATACCTTGACGGAACGCAGCATCAAGTAAAAGCTCATCATTATTCACAGAGATAAAGAACGTTTTACCATCTGCAAAGTTGAGTGCAACAGAATGACTCATTCTTTTACTCCTTAAACGTGATAGAAGTCGAGCACAGAATCAATTTTGTCATTCAACAAAATGGTGTGCTGTTTACGAATGCGGAAAGTGTCTTCATGTTGACGAAGGATATAAGTGACATGCCCGTAAAAATAGCCTTCTAAACCTTGGCGGTTATAGAATGTCGACCAACCCGCTTTAACTTCTAATAATCCGTCTTCAAGTGTTTTTACACGGATGTTGTGAATCGCATGCATGAGACGCGGAAGGGGCGTAGCTGATGCAGCTTTACCAGTTCCTATACGGAATACGCGATCTTCAAGGCCAGCACGGTTTTCATAATAGATATATGAAAGCCCTTGGTTTGGATCAGTGACGTATTCATGGTCACTAATCCATTGTGGAATGTGGTATTCGCTGTCTTCGTCATAGAGTTCTAGATATGCGTCCCATTCATAGTTGTCACAAAGCGCAGATTTTTCATATAAAAATTGAGAAACTTGATGTACAAGAGCTTGTGTCATGATTAAGCCTCCTCAGTTGTCGCTTGTGATGCAGGGCATTCGTGTGGTTCAGAAGTATCTTCAGTGAGTTTAAGTGCTTTATTTTTTAAGCCTTTTAACATGAGATCGCGCCAAACTTGGTGTTGATTGACATATAAACCTTCTTGAGTGATTTCAGTACCCGTGATGACTGGTTTAATCCCTAATGTTTGAGCATTCGGGCTGTCGCCATAATTCCACTTGTGATAACCGCGCGAAATGTCACTCCAGCGTTCTAAACGAGCTTGGAAACCACGCTGTTGTTCACGGAATTCGACTAAATCGTCAGGTGTGCCTAAGCCCGATACGTTGAAGAAATCTTCGAATTGACGAATACGGTTACGACGTGCTTCAGCCGATTCACCTTTAACACCAATACACTGGCTAATGACTTCAGTTTTATTCCATGCAACTGGACGAATAATACGAAGTTGCGAACTGATTTGATCCATAAAGAAAAGGCTTGGGTATAAGTTCAAGTTTCTGAGACGATGCATTGCCCATTCAGCACGTTTTTGACCATATTTTTCAACCAGATATGGCATCACAGTTGCGTAACCAGGGCGTACAGTTGGGTTAGGCATGTCACTAAACAAAACGTTATGACCATTTTTAAATGAGAACCAACCATCATCAGTTGTGTCATCACCAGCACCTAATTTACTGTAATCAAGTGTGTCCTTTGGTCCAGTCCCTTTTTGTGCATTCAGTTGCTGACGATATTGAACTGTAGAGACATAGTTATAGTGAACAGTACTTACGTGGTAGCCATCTACACCATTTTCATTTTGTAGCTTCCAGTTTCCAGCAAAGGTATATGCTGATTTACCCGGTAAAACTTCTAATTCACCTGTAGGTGATTGTTCAACCATAAGATCAAGGAAAACACGTGTATCACCTAAATAATCTTCTAAGGTGTCTGTAGCTGTTGTATCTAAACTAACGAAGACAAATCCTTTATAACTTGCAATACGTGCTTTTTTTAGACCTCGTGATGATTTATCAAAGTCATCACAATACTCACCAGGAGCTTTAACTTTTACGAGGCGACCATCCGATTTGTAACACCAAGCATGGAACGGGCAGGTAAATGTGGATTGATTACCTTTAGCAACTCGGGTCAATGTAGCACCACGGTGCTCGCAGGCATTGACCATTGCATTTAAATTACCTTGACCATCACGGTTAATGATGAGCGGTTGGCGACCAATTTGAACAGTGACAAAGTCATTTGGTTTTGGAATTTCACTTTCATGACACGCGTAGATCCACACCTTTTCAAAGATCATTTCCATTTCTAGATCAAAAAGTTCTGGTTCAGTAAACATGTCACGTGCGATACGATAGACGCCATCCTCTGGTCGAAAATCGATACATCCTTCAATAAAATCATGCCATTCGATGCTGCTACGAGATCCCATGGTCTAACTCCTTATATCACTTGATTTCATTTATCTTTGAATCTATTGAACAGTGATTAACGGAGTCAGGCTATCCAGTTTGTTCTAATCGTTATCCATTTTTTCTCAAATATTTTATGGAGAAGGTAGTTAAAAATATGAGTGGGATTCAAAAGTCGTCCTTTGGGACTATAAAAACAAAAAGCCGATGCATCTTTGATACATCGGCTGATAAAAGCTAAAGGAAATCGTTATTTGGCAATTCCAAGCTCTGTCAAATGAAGTCTTAGGATTCGTCTTAATTCCAAAACAGCTTCAGGCGTTTCCTGAATTGAGTGACCACCTTTGATAATAATCTCAGATTGTGCCCCTTTAAGATGAGCACTCTGATAAGGCACGATCCCATCTGACATAACAGTAGGATCTTTACTCTCAGTCACATTCCCCATGATGGAGTGAAATTTAAATCCTTTAATTGGCGTCACAGGTGAGGTTAATTTGGTGAAAGGAGAGTTGTGACTCAGATCACTCGGACCATTTTGAATCAATCCATGACCTAAGTCTTTGACAAAATGTTTAATATTAATATCTTTATCTGAGAGCGATTCAGCAAATGCACCCAAAAATGCACCTGGCAACTTGATCACTTTACGCGCAGCTCGTGTAAACCAACGATCAGCATAATCTGTACCTCGATGAGGTGCTGCTAAGAAAATAGCACGATTGAACTGTGGCACAGGTTTGATTTGTAAACGAGCTTTAAATAAAGGTTCATTCTTAAAGCGGCTAATTTGAGAATTTTTTAATTGAGACAATGCAGGTTGTGTTAAATCAGCTTGGCTCACCAATAATCTTGAAATAATACCACCCATACTATGTCCAATCAGAACTGCATCTTTAGCTGATGCTGTAGATTGATCAAGTGAATTAAATGCTTGTTGAATGATCGCATTCACCTGAAAGCGACTTTCTAAAATTGGCATATTGGTTGAGTAAAATACTTGCCAAACTTGATAATGCTCTCTTAGAACATTATCTCCCATAATGTCATTGGTTAATGCAATCCAAGCTTCTGGACTGCTTGCAAGTCCATGCACCAAAACAATAATTTTTTTGTTTGGATTATAGGGTTCGAGCATAAAGAGATGGGGCATTGTGATTGTATTGTCACGATCAATCAAACTCAAATATGCAGCAGCACCTAAGTTATTTTCGGCAAGCCACAAACCATAAGGTGCAGAGTAATTCGCAGCTAAGGGATAAACTTTTCCACCTACTTTTAATTGATCTAATCCATAAGGATCATAAATATTCAGGGTGAAATGCGGGTCATTCAGAATATCCTCTACATTACTCTGACGCGCAGGCTCAGCAGTCATCGTGACTGAAAGATAACGTGGTGGATGAATATTAGGGTTACGACCATTTTTATAAGCGTGATTTAATGGATCTACAATATATTTACCTGAATCGCTATTTCGCTCTGGCGCTGGAAGCGTTGCGACAAATTCCGCACCGAAACCATCCCGACGGTTAATCGAACGCAAGCCACTAAAATTGAGGTTGTAGCTTGAAAGCAGGCTATCTAATTTTTGATTAGCAATCTGAGGGTAATGGTCATAGTTGATGGTATAAATGCTTTCACCAATTTTTATTTGTTTGGGAACTTTTTCACCCGTATAGCGCATACCATAGGTCATCACCATTTTCGCCAAGGCTTGATTGTAGAAATCTCGTATTTGAACTTGTCTATTATCGAAAATACGGTCGCTTGGTTGGCGTTTTGTCTTGAATAGATAGGCATAACTATAACGAATACTTTTATCAAGCATTGCTAACTGTTGGTCAAGACATTGACTATAGTTTTCTTGATGAAGTTTTTGCTTTTCTTCTGACTGATATTTATTAATTAAACTGGTATTACAATCAGAAGAATTACTGAGGGTTAATGCCCGTGTCAAATATGCTTCACTTGCAGTTGAATAAAGTTGTTCATCTTGAATTTGTTTTATTTTTTTTAGATCAGATACGCATTTATCTGGATCATTAGAACAACTTTCAGCCTCACTGCCTGTCATGGAGAGGACATTAAGACTCGCTTCACTCATTTTTTTACGCGTTAATATGCTATCTCGTTCATTCGCGATCGAAACATTAAGCGCTTGATTTTTTACACTGACGACTTGGCAACCTGTCATAAATAGTGGTGTTGCGAGCAGTAGGACGCCGATGTATTTATTGTTCATCATAAACATATTTTCAACTGTCAGCATGAATCATTAACGCTGAGCATACGTTATTTTTAGGGAGATAAAAATAAGTGCTAAAAAAAATAGACTGAATGATCAGTCTATTTTTTTTTAATAAGATTATGATTTCGCTGGATTGTTTAAAATTTGCCAAACATTGTAACGACCTTGTTTCTCAATTTCTTGAATCAAGCGGTCAGCAACTTCAGTTTCTTCAGGATATTTCACCTTGTAATTTTTTAAAGTTGTGATTGCATTTTTCTTTTGGCTCAATGCGAGGTAGTTATTAACAGCTACGAGATAAGCTTCTTGAACACCCGCTTTGATGGCCTTATCGATATATGGAATAGCTTCTTTTTGACCACCACCTTCAGACAAAGAGAAACCAAACCAGAAGTTCGCTTCAGCGTCTTCTTTGTTGATCTTCAGGATTTGTTGTGCATATTTTAATGATTTAGTGGTATAAGCAGAACCAAGATCGAGGTTACGACCCAATATACTTGCTTTAAATGCACGAATTAGGATATCGAATGACGCGTTATCTTTCGCTGCTAAAGTATCTAGTTGAGCTGAAACTTCACGTAATTTAGCTTCAAAACCGCGACGTTCTTGACGATCTGTAAAGCGAGGAGGATAGTGACGTGCTTTACCTTCAACCATCTGGAGGAAGTCATCAATTTCTGTAATATCGATTTCATTTTGACCCGCTAAAACCGTGTATTTCATCGCACGTTGTGAACTATTCACAGTCGGTACGATTAATTTGTTTTGGTCGAGGATCATCTTTCTGTTTGGATTATTTGGATCAGTCACCTCAAGTTTTTGAAGTGGTGCAGCAGCAGCTTTTTTTAGTTCAAGCTCGAATACTGGTGGTTGGCTATAATTAAAAGGATTTAATGCATAAAATGGCGCACTTAAATCAGGCTCAGAAAAGACGATTGGATCGTTTGTTTTAGATTGTTTTTTTACTGCTGGAGAGCTACAAGCACTCAATAATGAAACAGCGATCATGGTGGCAATGAGGGGCTTAATCGTCATATTTTCTTCCAATATTATGTTTTTAAATTCTAGTTCAGGTTGTATCTGAGTCTATGAAAAGTCGAAACAACATGCAACTCAGATTCACCTAACTTAGTCAAACTTATACATTAAGCTTTTGATTGTGCAGTTTGAGCTTCGCACTCACGACGAACTTCGTCAATGATTTTTAACTCTTCAGCACTAAATGGTTGTCCATTACTTTGAGCGTTATTAAATGTTGGATCAAGTAATGAAAGTCGCTGACATAGAGTGTTCATGCGCTTTTCATTGTGCTGTATACGATCCAATAATACTCGCATACCTTCTAACATAGGATCTGATTGATCTTGGGTTGTCGCATACGGCTGAAAACCGATGCTTTCTGCATAATTGCGTCGTTCGGATTCTTTGTCCAAATCTTTTTGCTGATTTTTAATAATAAATCGCGCTGGGTTACCTACGGCAGTAGCACCTTCAGGGACTTCTTTGGTGACCACAGCATTCGAACCCACCTTCGCATTCTTATGCACGGTAAATGGTCCTAAAATTTTCGCACCTGCGCCAACGACTACACCATCTTCTAAAGTTGGGTGACGTTTGCCTTTATTCCAAGTGGTGCCACCTAATGTCACGCCATGATAGAGCGTCACATCATCACCAATTTCAGCTGTTTCCCCAATGACCACACCCATACCGTGATCAATAAAAAAACGTTTGCCAATTTTGGCACCTGGGTGAATTTCGATACCAGTTGCAAAACGACTAAAAGAAGACAGCATGCGGGCTGAAGTTTTACACTCTTTTTTCCAAAGCTCATGCGCAACACGATGCATAATCAGTGCGTGAATTCCTGGATAAGTGGTTAAAACTTCAAATGTGTTGCGCGCCGCAGGATCGCGGGCAAACACAGCTTGAATATCTTCTTTAAGCTGTTTAAGCATCTTTTGATTTCTCTTTAGAATCTGACTTTTTCCATGTGCCATTGTTCAATGCCTGAACACGACTGAAAATACCTCTAAGAAGATGGTACTCCATACGATCTAATTGTATACGTCCGAATAAGCGACGCAAGCGTAAAGGCAATAATCGTGGGTTTTCTGGGTCTAAAAACTCGATTTCGTGCAACATTTTTTCAAAATGAGGATAAAATTGTTCCATCTGTTGATGTGTTACCAACGGCTCATCCCAATGCATAGAATCTTCATCAGTCACTTTCATAACTGCTTGAGGATCTTCAACTTGTTCCATGAGAGCCGTGGTCGCCATTCGCATTTCATAGCAAATAATTTGAATGGCTTGAGCGACATTGAGTACCCCATAGTCTGTATTCACAGGGATGGTCACATGGTAATTCGCCAAAGCCAACTCTTCATTGGTTAATCCGCGATCTTCACGCCCAAATATTACGGCAATTTCTTGTTGTTCTTTGATCACCGCTTGCATCGATTTATCAGCAGCAGGCCGAGCATCTAATAAAGGCCATGGAATAGTTCGGCTACGAGCACTTGTACCAAAGACTAAATGGCAATCTGCGATGGCTTCTTCAAGCGTTTCTACAATCTGAATTTGATCAATTAAATCGGTTGCACCGGCTGCAAGTGCATCAATATCAGGATGAGGATAAGTTTTAGGTGCAACTAAAACCAATTTTGAAAGCCCCATGGTTTTCATTGCTCTAAGTGCGCTACCGATATTCGCAGGCAGGGTAGTATTCACCATGACAATACGCACATGAGACAAATGCGCTGAGACAGCAGCATTATCAATTAAATTCATAAATCTTCCAAAATTAAGAGTATTGACTGACTTCCGTCATGTATTGATCCATTGCTTCATCCATACTGATCTGGTCAGGTGGAGAGGCATGTGATGTGATGACTGGTTCTGATTTTGGTTCTGCGGCGTGGGAACGTGCAGCTTTTGACTTGACATGATACTCCACATGTAAGGCCTCTTTACCAAAATAGTCGCGCAGTTTGAACAATAAGTCATCGAGTGGTGCGACATTCCATTGTGGTGGTAAATGAAAATCAGCCGTTGCATATGGAAAGTCGAGTTGTACTTGTAATGGCACATGCTGACACATATCTACATCACAAAATGGTTGAATGATCTGTGAAAGCTCTTGACCAAGATTTGGCTGAATATGCTCAGGTTGTAATTTGATGAGGATGTGATTCGCACGTTTTTGACGAATTTCGTTTAATGTAAACGCCTTAGTAAGGCGTCCCATCGGACGATCGAAGCCTTCACGTTCATAAATTTCACCTTCAATCACGATCACTCTTTCATTCACAATAATATCTTTAAAACGTTGGAAGCGTTCATGATTTGCTGAGACTTCAATTCGAGCAGTACCATCATCGAGTGTGATCATCATGCGGTTAGGGAAATTTGCGACATCCACAACCAAGCCGGCAAATACTGTAGTCACACCACGACGTGTTGGAGTCAGCTCATTAATTTTGTTAGAAATAAATGCTTTTAACTCGGGGCGATACACATCAATCGGGTGTCCCGTTAAGTATAAACCTAAGGTGTCTTTTTCACCTTTTAAACGGACTTCATCAGACCAAGGTTTTACAGGTTTAGTAGGTTTACGTTGAACTTCTTCAACTTCACCAAATAAATCCATAATGCCAGTTTCGCGATTTGAACGAGCTTGTTCGGCAGCTTGTACAGCTTCAGGCAATTGAGCCATTAAAGTCGCGCGTTCAAGTCCGAGACAATCTAATGCACCTGAGCGAATCAAAGCTTCAAGTGTACGTTTATTAATTTTCTTCAGATCAATGCGATGGCAGAAATCAAATAAATCTTTATAAGGTCCAAGTTGCTTACGTGAATCAATGACAGATTGCATTGCTGCTTCACCAACACCCTTGATTGCACCTAGACCATATACAATGGTTTTTTCATCAATTGCATGGAATTGATAAATCGACATATTGACGGAAGGTGGTAACACATCGAGACCATTGTTACGACAGTCATCAATCAAAAATACAATACTGTCTGTGTTTTGCATTTCCGAAGTCAGTACAGCGGACATAAACTCAGAAGGATAGTGTGCTTTTAACCAAGCCGTCTGATAAGCCACCAATGCATAGGCTGCAGCATGTGACTTGTTGAAACCATAGCCTGCAAATTTTTCCATATAGTCAAAGATATGGTTCGCCGTTTGCTCATCGATATCTTTTTTTGCAGCACCTTCAATAAAGATTTGGCGTTGTTTAACCATCTCTTCAGGTTTCTTTTTACCCATCGCACGACGAAGTAAGTCCGCACCACCTAGACTATATCCTGCACAATACTGAGCTGCTTGCATAACCTGTTCTTGATATACCATAATCCCATAGGTAGGTTCTAAGACACCTTCTAATAGGGGATGTAAGTATTCGAACTCTCCACCATGCATACGATGAATAAAGTCTGGAATTAGATCCATTGGGCCCGGGCGGTACAATGACACGAAGGCAATAATTTCTTCAAATTTACTTGGGCGTGCTTCCTTGAGCATTTTTTTCATGCCCACGGATTCAAATTGGAATACCGCAGTGGTATTTGCTTCGGCAAATATTGAATACGCTGCTTTGTCATTCAGCGGAATATTTTCAATCTTTAGAGGTATATCAAACTTTAATCGTTGGTTAATGTGCTGAATAGCATCTTCAATTACAGTAAGATTTCGCAACCCCAAGAAGTCAAATTTAACAAGTCCTGCCGCTTCAACATCGTCTTTATCAAATTGAGCGACACGACCAGTACCATCTTCTTCACACAGTACAGCTGAGAAGTCCGTAATCTTGGTCGGTGCGATTACAACACCACCTGCGTGCTTACCAGTGTTACGCGTTATTCCTTCAAGTTTAAGCGCCATTTCCCAGATTTCTGAAGCATCTTCATAATCTGGGTTGGATGGGTTGGTTACAATATCTTTAAGTTGTGGTTCTGCTTCTAAAGATTCTTCTAAACTTAAACCTAAAGGTTTAGTCGGGATCATTTTAGAAATACGATCTGCTAAGCCGTAAGACTTACCTAAAACTCGTGCAACATCACGAATTGCGCCTTTCGCTGCCATCGTACCAAATGTTGCAATTTGAGATACAGCATCACGCCCATAAGTTCGTGCTACATAATCAATTACACGATCTCGACCTGCGATACAAAAATCCACGTCAAAGTCTGGCATCGAAACACGTTCAGGATTTAAGAAACGTTCGAAAAGAAGTCCGTATGGCAGTGGATCTAAATCTGTAATTTTTAAACTGTATGCAACTAATGAGCCTGCACCTGAACCACGACCCGGGCCTACAGGTACGCCATTGTTCTTGGACCACTGAATGAAGTCCATGACAATCAAGAAGTAACCTGGGAATCCCATCGAGTTAATGATCTTGATTTCAAAATCTAAACGATCGTCATATTCTTTGCGAATTTCAGGCCAGTCTTCTCCACGTTTCTCCACAGGATAAAGGTGATTAAGACGTTCTTCTAATCCTTCTTTAGACAAATGGGCAAAGAAGGTATCAATTGTATGACCTTCAGGAATTGGATAGTCAGGTAAAAAGTATTTACCTAAGCGAAGTGTCACATTACAGCGTTTAGCAATTTCAACTGTATTTTGAATAGCACTGGGGATATCAGCAAATAACTCCACCATTTGCGCTGTTGTTTTGAAATATTGCTCAGGGCTGTAAGTACGTGGACGACGATTATCACCTAAAACATAGCCATCTGCGATGCAGACGCGCGCTTCATGGGCTTCAAAGTCTTCTTCTCTAATAAAATGAACATCATTATGAGCGACAACACCGATTTGATATTTTGCGGCTAATTTAACAGCTTCAATAATAAAATCTTCTTCTTGTGGGCGATTGGTACGCGTGAGTGCTAAATAGACACGGTTGCCAAATTTTTCTATCCAAGCTTCAAGTAAGGGTTCAGCTTTTTCAGGGCTACTTGAACACAGCATTTCTCCAACATCACTTTTAATCCCTAAAAGTGCAATCATGCCCGGCGCTTGTTCTAACACCCATTCTTTTTTTACACACGGGATACTGAGTTGTTGTCCTTCAATAAAGCCGCGTGATACTACTTCAGTTAAACTACGCCAACCCTCATTATTCATCGCCAGTAAAGTCATACGATGTGATTCATCATTCAAACGAATCACACTTCCTAAAATAGGTTTAATCCCTTTTTTAAGACACGAGGTATAAAACTTCACTGCTGCATGTAAGTTCGATAAATCTGTCATCGCGAGTGCAGGCATAGAATCCTGTACAGCAGACTTCATTAGATCAGGTATACGTACGATTGATTCAGTAATAGAAAATTCTGTATGAACACCGAGATGAACAAACTGCATAGATGAGTCCTTTACAAGAGCAGAGCGTATTTTATCATGCAAAGTGATTTAGAGCTGAGAATCCACGATATTTTATATGATTCGCACAAATTATCTTCGATTTGAATAAAGGCGATTTTATATCAATCAAAAAAAGTGCCATTCGGCACTTTTTTATAACATGAAAATTGGGCTTAATATTCCCAGAACATGCGTTGTATTTCTTTTGCATCTTTGGTTTTGGATAAAGCAAGCGCGGTTAAAATTTTAGCTTTTTGAGGGTTGAAGTCATGTGCAACTACCCAACCATATTTGTCATCTGGCTGTTCGGCATTACGGAGAACGAATCCTTGTGGCACTCGTGAAGAACGTACAATTTGTATACCACTTTGCTGAAGTTGATTCAGCGTGGGAACAATATTTTTCGCGACTGAGCCGTTTCCTGTACCTGCATGGACAATGGCTTTAACCCCAGCCTTGGCATACGCTTGATAAGCATCAGGAATCATGTTGCCAGAGCCATAGACAATTTGAACTAATGGGAGTGTATCACCCTTAATATTCTCGATATTAAATTCTGACCGCTGATTAAATCGCTTAACAGAACTTCGGAACCAATAAGGTTTAGATTCTACCAACGTCCCTAAAGCTCCCCATTGGCTTACAAAGGCATTAGTATGAATATTAATGCCTTTAGTCACATCTCGAGCTGCAAAAATACTATCGTTCATAAGGACGAACACCCCCTTATTTTTTGCACTCGGGTCTGCTGCCAGAGCAACTGCACTATATAAATTTAGTGGGCCATCCGCAGATAAAGCCGTCGATGGGCGCATTGAGCCGACAACAACAATAGGTTTTTCCGTTTGTACGACTAGATTAAGAAAAAAAGCGGTTTCTTCTAAAGTATCTGTGCCATGTGTAATGACAACGCCATTTACATCTGACTTTTTAACCAAATCATTGACTTGGCGGGCAAGGGAAAGTAATTCTTTGTCTGTAATGCTTTCAGAAGCAACCTGCATTGCTTGTACGCCGCTCACATTGGCTAAATCTTTAATTTGAGGAACGGCACTCAGTAAGTCATCAACTGGAACTTTTGCGGCAGTGTAAGTGGCGCTGTTGGTTGAGCTTGCACCAGCACCCGCAATCGTTCCCCCAGTTGCAACGACGACAACGTTATTTTTAGCAAAGCTCGCTAGGGGTAATAACAAGCCAATCGATAGAGTCAGTGCGGTTAGCGTCTTTTTCATCTTTTTTCCTAAATGTTTTTTATAGTATTGTGCATGGATAATGCTTAATCACGATAAAGGAAAAGAAGGGTGTTTGTATATAATCAAAATGAAATTAATATCATGAAATAATCAAAATATTAAATATAAAACCCCCAGATTGAAATCTGGGGGTTTTAAATACATCATTCACATAAAACGACCGAATTAACGCATTTTTGCTAAGAATCTTCCTAAACGATTGATTGCTTCACGTAATTCATTTTCGGCAGGTAAGAACACCACACGGAAATGATCAGGGGTAGGCCAGTTGAATCCTGTACCTTGAACCAATAAAACTTTTTCTGCTTTGAGGAAGTCAAGCATAAACTGTTCATCATCCTGAATAGGATAAATTTCAGGATCAAGTTTAGGGAAACAATACATTGCACCTTCAGGTTTAACGCAGCTTACACCTGGGATTTCATTCAACATTTGCCAAGCAATATTGCGTTGCTCATACAAACGACCACCTGGACGAATTAAATCGTTGATAGACTGGTAGCCACCCAATGCAGTTTGAATAGCGTATTGAGCTTGATGGTTAGCACACAGGCGCATTGACGCGAGCATATCTAGACCTTCAATATAATCTGCCGCACGAGTCTTATCACCCGTAATTGCCATCCAGCCTGAACGGTATCCAGCAATTCGATAGGATTTAGATAATCCGTTAAATGAAATACACAGTTGATTACCCGCAAGGGCAGCGACCGATACATGTTCGATTCCATCGTAAACGATCTTATCGTAGATCTCATCAGCAAATAAAATCAGGTCATATTTTTTTGCAAGAGCGACAATTTTTTCTAAGACATGGCGTGGATAAACAGCACCCGTTGGGTTGTTCGGATTGATAATCACGATCCCACGAGTATTAGGCGTAATTTTGTTTTCCATATCCTGAATATCAGGATACCAATTATCTTCTTCATCACATTTATAATGAATTGCTGTACCACCAGAAAGATTAACGGCAGCAGTCCATAATGGATAATCTGGCATTGGTACCAGCATTTCATCGCCGTCATCTAACAGGCCTTGCATAGCCATTACAATCAGCTCAGAAACACCATTCCCAATATACACGTCATTGACATGCATATTGAAAATACCTTTTTGTTGATAATACTGACAAACCGCTTTGCGGGCAGGGAAAATCCCTTTTGAGTCTGTATAGCCGATTGCATTTGGTAAGTTCAACGCAACATCATTGATAATTTCTTGAGGTGCTTCAAAACCGAAGGGGGCTGGGTTGCCGATATTGAGTTTAATTATCTTATGTCCGGCTTCTTCCATTTCGTTGGCGGCGCGTAACACAGGTCCACGAATGTCATAGCATACATGCTCGAGCTTAGACGATTTCTTAATTTCGCGTGGAGTAGTGTTACCTAAAACGGACATATTCCCATCCAATTATTTTTGAGTGAATAAAAATAGATTACTAAATATCACAATCTATGTAGAAATTTAGCTAGAAATTTTTCAAGCTCTAGCGTAAATATGAAGGTACTGAAGCATGACATTGAATGTCAAAGATTTAAAGGAGTTAATCATGGGAAAACTCAATAAAACAGACCGAGAATGGCAAAGAGAGTTATCACCAGAGGAGTATCGCATTACCCGTCAAAAGGGAACTGAGCCTGCTTTCACAGGGCGATATTGGAATACCAAACAAGAAGGAACTTATGTTTGTCGTTGCTGTGGCGAACCTTTATTTACTTCAGAAACCAAATATGACAGTGGTTGTGGATGGCCTAGTTTTTATCGTCCAATCAGCCAAACAGTCATTGAAGAACATGACGATCACTCACATGGCATGATTCGTACTGAGATTGTTTGTCATCATTGTGACGCACATCTAGGTCATGTTTTTGAGGATGGACCTGAACCTACAGGTCTTCGTTATTGTGTAAACTCAGCTTCATTAGAATTAAAAACCCAAGAAAAAAATGATGAGGAAACCTATCCATGACCAATATTTATCAATTTGAGGCAGAATTGCTAGAAGGGGAAAATAAGCAATTTTCGGACTATGAAGGTAAAGTGCTATTGATAGTCAACACAGCCAGCAAATGTGGATTTACGCCACAATTTGCAGGGTTGGAAGCGCTGTATGAAAAGTATAAAGATCAAGGTTTTGAGGTATTAGGATTTCCGTGCAATCAATTTGGTGGGCAAGATCCGGGTACGCACGAAGAAATTGGTAGTTTTTGCCAGAGAAATTACGGTGTATCCTTTCCGATGTTCGCTAAAGTGGATGTAAAAGGTCCTGAAGCCCATGTGATTTTTCGGTATCTCACCAACAACAGCAAAGGCATTTTAGGAAGTGGAATTAAGTGGAACTTTACCAAATTTTTGATTGGAAAAGATGGCAAAGTGCTTAATCGGTATGCACCTACAACTAAACCAGAAAGCATTGAAGATGATATTCAAAAAGCGCTGGCTCAGTAAAAAAAATCAGCTCAATTGAGCTGATTTTTTTTTATTCATTTAATTTAAGAAACGATAATCGGCTAGATTTGCATTTTTGGTTTCTAGCCAATACTTCCATGTATAACTCGGCCAAAGTGAAAAATTCTTTCCGCCTTCTTGCTGATACCAACTCACACAGCCAGATTGCCAAACTGTGCCTGCAAATTTTTTTTGGATTTTACGGTTGAATTCTTCTTGGACTACATCTTTGACCACAATTGCTTTAGTCTTGGATTTTTCGACAGCTTCAATCAATTGCAGAATATAATTCACTTGAGATTCGATCATAAAAATTACTGAGTTATGACCTAAAACAGTATTCGGGCCTAAAAGTTGAAAGAGATTTGGAAATCCTTTGGTAGAAATTCCATAGTAGCTTTCAGCACCCTCTTTCCATGCTTCTTTCAACTCAATACCATTTTCGCCATAACATTTAAAATCTTTTAAATAAATTCGTGGATCAGTAATAAAACCAGTACCGTAAATTAAGCAATCTATTTCTCGAACTTGACCATCTTTGGTAACAATCGCATTTTCAGTAATTTCTTGAATGCTGCCCGTCACGAGCTCTACATTCTTGCGATTAAATGTTGGGAAATATCGATTTGATACCAAAATTCTTTTACACCCCATGGTGTAATCTGGTGTCAGTTTTTTTGCTATTTCTTTATCTTTGACTTGGAAGCGAATGAAAGCTTCTGCAAGTTTTTGACCCAGTCGCATCATTTGAGGTTTTACAATCGGAACTACGCGTGATTCGTTAGACCAATATAAGCGTGCTCGATGCAATTTTCTAAACCAGTCGTATTGGGCAAATAGTTTTTTGTCTAAAGCATTATAAGCTCGTTCATCGCGCGGTATTACCCATGCAGCCGTTCTTTGAAACACGTATAACTGTTTGGTTTTTGGTGCAATCTCAGGAATATATTGAATTGCACTTCCACCTGTGCCGATACTGGCTACACGTTTACCATTCAGGTCATAAGCATGATTCCAAGATGAGGAGTGGAATACTTCGCCTTTAAATTTTTCGATTCCTTTAATCTTTGGAATTTGAGGAATATGCAATGGACCAGAGGCAAAAATAAGGAATTGACTGTGTAGAGCACTTTGATTCTTGATGGATATTTCCCACGTATGAGCTTGCTCATCGAAGCGTGTCGAAATGACTTCGGTATCAAATTGAATAAATTTTTTTAAATCATATTCTTGAATAAGATCTTGAATGTATTGGAAAATTTCAGGTGCTTCAGCATATCGTTTTGTCCAATCAGATTTTGGTGCAAAAGATAATGAATACATATGAGACTGCACATCACATGCAGCACCTGGGTATTGATTTTCACGCCAAGTACCACCTACATCTTTAGCTTTTTCAAGAATAACAAAATCTTCAATGCCGCGTTTAAGAAGTTGAATAGCTGTGGCTAATCCTCCAAATCCGGCGCCGATAATCGCAATTTTAGAATTTTTCTTGATGAATTGCGTTTCAGTTAAGTCGACTGAATTTGTATCTAGCTGATCTGATGTAACTTCCATTTTAATACTCGTTTATATTATTTGAAGCTATCATAAGCAGTCTGGACTGAAACTGACATGATTTCATTGACATTTAATATTGATATTTTCGGCAATATTCTTTCCCTTTTTTTTAGGGTAAAACATATGCAACTTTAATTTTAAAATTCTGATTTATGAAAAGGTCGATTCTAGGTTTGTTGTATCTCATACAGGGTATGCGACAAGTCGGAATAAATGTGGACGAAAGATTGGAAGCTGTCGGTTTAAAGGCGGACGCCTTAGATCCGAGTTCAACGATTCAACCTGAATTAGAACAAATCATTCAAAGAATTATTGCTAAAGGGGTTAACCCGCTGCTCGGTTTAGATGTCGGTCAACATTATGCGCTCGCAGGCTATGGTCCGCTTCTCATGCTATTGGTCACAAGCCCGAATGTCGGTGCGGCTCTCACAAATGGAATACGCTATCAAGCGCTTACCCATTTATCGGGTAGACTTACATTAGAGCAGACGAGTGTCTATGCGGCTTTATGTTATGAGCCTCTCAATTTACAAAGTGAAGTTGATGAGTTCAGGGCTCAATGTGAAATTTCAGGTACGGTTAAATTCGTGCAAGATATCTACAAAATGATAGGATTGCCTTTTCCTGAAGTGCAGATTGAATTGCCGTTTTCACGACCGAAAGAATCCATTTTTTTGAACAAGTATTTGAATTATTTCAGTGAACAAGTTCGGTTTGAACAAGACAAATTTCGACTGATTTTTGATGCAGAAATTTTAGAATTGAAGTTGCCTTCAGCTGATCAAATCACATTTAATGTCCACCAACAAAGATGTAATGCTGAGATCGAAAGATTAAATGCGCAACAATTGAATCAACACCAGTTGATTCAAAGAATTCACGATTATTTGGATTTACAAACGGGGCAGATTCCAACAATGGCAGAAACTGCTCAAGCTTTGAATATTCCAGAGCGTACTTTGCGACATCAGCTTAACCAACTGAATACAAGCTATAAGCAAATACGGGAGCAACTCATTCGAGAGAAAGCGCTTCGATTGATTGAGTACAAAGAGTATTCGATCGAAGTAATAGCTGAAATGCTTGGATATTCAGAACCTGCAGCATTTAACCATGCTTTTAAAAGATGGTTTGGACAAAGTCCACGACAGTATGGGAAATAACCTCAGCATGTATGCTCAAATGGTATATGCCAAAGTGTTATTTATCATTTTTTTAAATATTCGTTATACTTCCGACGGCCTAAAAAAGTAATCTATATCTATGTTCCATTCTCATTCTTCGCAAAATAGTTTAAGTCACACTCCGCAATCACCTGCAGAACGTTATGCTCACGCAATTTCGTCAGGACAATTTATGCCTGATGATGCTCAAGCTCAAGCTGTACATGAACTTAATCGTGTTTGGGAAGAACTGATCTTACGATATAAAGCTTCTAAAAAAGCGTTTCGACGTTTTCGCCGTCAAACAGCCCCTAAGGGTGTTTATATGTGGGGTGGTGTTGGGCGTGGAAAAACTTGGTTGATGGACCAGTTTTATGATGCGATACCTTTCCGTCGCAAGACGCGTATGCATTTCCATCATTTTATGCAATATGTGCATAAAGAGTTAAATAAAAATTCAGGACAACAAAATCCACTCGACATCGTTGCTGATCAAATTTACAAAGATGCGGTTGTGATTTGTTTTGATGAATTCTTTGTATCAAATGTCACTGATGCGATGATTTTAAGTGATTTATTCCAAAAGCTATTTGTTCGTGGAATTACACTTGTTGCAACATCAAACATTGCACCAGATGGTTTATACAAGAACGGCATACATCGCGACCGCTTTATTCCAACGATTGAAATGGTAAAAAAGAACTGTGTCATTTTGAATGTGGATGCAGGTGTTGACTATCGTTTGCGTGTACTGAAACAAGCGCAATTGTTCAAATCACCTTTAAGCCATGATAATCAGGTATGGATGGCACAACGTTTTTCAGCATTAACCAGTGCTCAAAATGTCAGTGAAGAACCGATCATCATTAATGGACGTAATGTCGATACGATTGGTCATACTGAAGATGTATTGTGGTGTGAGTTTTCTGAACTCTGTATGAAGCCACGAAGTCCTGCGGACTTTATCGAAATTGCGAATACTTATAATACAGTCCTAGTCAGTAATGTTCCCGATCTGAATGATTATTTATCAGAAGGGACACGCCGATTCATTTATTTAGTCGATGAGTTTTATGATCGTGGTGTTAAATTATTACTGACCTCACATGCCAGTATCATTGATATATATAGTGGCGAAAAATTAGCGTTTGAAATCGAACGTACACGTTCACGTTTACTTGAAATGCAATCAGATGACTATTTACAATCTGCGCATCGACAAATTGATAAGCCCGCTGAATAAATGTGAGAATTCACAAATGAACCCAAACAGATGATGTTTGGGTTTTTTTTATTTGGAGTGGAATAAATTTGAAATCGTTCCTTAAAAGCGTAGAGAAAATAGACATATTGGTTTAAATTAAATCAGATTTGATGGAAATTGGCACTTAAGTCTAATTTCTACCTTTATAAAACTTTATACACTGTAATTAGATTGTTGAATTAAAACGACTCAATAAGTAATAGATCAAAAGTCTCATCTGATTGGTGTCTATAATAAATGATCACTATTTAGCAATGTGATATTACTATTCAGCAATTTATAAATGGGTATACTAGATTCTCTTGTATAAAAAGTAGCAATATCAGGAAAGACAATGACTGCACGTATTCAGAAAGGCAAGTTAGCGATTGCTAAAGAACTCTACGATTTCATCGAAAATGAAGCACTACCAGGTTCTGGTTTAGACAGTGAAACTTACTGGAAAAACTTTGAACAAGTCGTTGTTGATCTTAGCCCAAAAAATAAAGCACTCTTGGCTAAGCGTGATCACATTCAAGCGAAAATTGATGAATGGCACCGCAATAATAAATTTGAATTAGGAGCTTACAAAGCTTTCCTGACAGAAATTGGCTACTTATTACCAGAAGTAGAAGATTTTCAAATTACAACTGAAAATGTAGATGAAGAAATCGCACTATTGGCGGGTGCACAATTGGTTGTGCCTGTACGTAATGCACGTTACTGCTTGAACGCTGCAAATGCTCGTTGGGGCTCTTTATATGACGCATTGTATGGTTTCGATGTCATCTCGGAAGAAGGCGGTGCGGAAAAAGGTAAGGGGTATAACCCTGTTCGTGGCGAAAAAGTTATCGCTTTTGCTAAAAATTTCTTAAATGCAACTTTCCCTTTAGCAAATGGATCACATGCGGATGCTACGAAATACGCTGTTGAAGCAAAAAAATTAGTGGTAACGCTTAAAGATGGCAGCACAACGAATTTGGCTAAAGAAGCTCAATTTGTAGGTTTTAATGGTGAAGAGTCTGCGCCGACAGAGATCGTTTTATTAAATAATGGTCTACATGTCATCATTGAAATCGATGCGACAAGCCCAATTGGTCAAACGGATGCTGCTGGCGTAAAAGATCTTGTTTTAGAATCTGCGGTAACAACGATCCAAGATTTGGAAGACTCAATTGCTGCGGTTGATGCTGAAGAAAAAGTTGAAGGCTACCGTAACTGGTTAGGTTTGATGAAGGGTACTTTGGAAGAGAAAATCGAGAAAAATGGTAAAACCATTACTCGTGCTTTAAACAAAGACCGTACCCACAAAAATCTGATCGGTGGCGAAACAACTTTACACGGTCGTTCATTGATGCTTCTTCGTAACGTTGGTCATTTGATGACGAACCCGGCGATCCTAGTGGATGGTCAAGAAATCTATGAAGGTATCATGGATGCATTGATCACACCGTTATTAACGTTTGCTGACATCAAAGGTCAAAATGAAATCAAGAACTCTCGTAAAGGTTCTATGTATATCGTTAAACCTAAGATGCATGGCCCTGAAGAAGTTGCATTTGCAGTTGAACTATTTGAGCGTGCAGAACAAGCTCTAGGTTTGCCAGCAAAAACACTTAAAATCGGGATCATGGATGAAGAGCGCCGTACTTCTGTAAACTTGAAAAACTGTATTGCTCAAGCGAAAGATCGTACCATCTTCATTAACACAGGATTCATGGACCGTACAGGTGACGAAATCCATACCTTTATGGAAGCAGGTCCATTCGTTCGTAAGGGTGAAGTTAAATCTCAAATTTGGTTCCCTGCATATGAAAACCGTAACGTGATGGTTGGTTTACAAGCAGGCTTACGTGGCAAAGCACAAATTGGTAAAGGCATGTGGCCTAAACCAGATATGCTTTTAGATATGTATAAAACCAAAATTGAGCATCCTGAAGCTGGTGCGAGCTGTGCTTGGGTTCCTTCACCATCTGGTGCTGTAATTCATGCGATTCACTATCACCAATGTAATGTTTCAGCGCGTCAAAAAGAGTTGTTAAAAACTGAAGCATTACCTTTAGATGATTTATTAACTCCACCATTAGCGACTGATACGAATTGGACTGATGAAGAGAAAACCAAAGAGTTAGAAAATAACCTTCAGGGTATTCTTGGTTATGTTGTTCGTTGGGTTGATTTGGGTGTTGGTTGTTCTAAAGTTCCAGACATCAACAACGTTGGTTTGATGGAAGACCGTGCAACTTTACGTATTTCATCTCAACACGTTGCTAACTGGTTACGTCACGGTATCGTGACTAAAGAGCAAGTTGAAGAAGTAATGCAACGTATGGCTAAAATTGTAGATGAGCAAAATGTGAACGATCCAGCGTACACACCAATGGCGCCTGGGTTTGACGGTTATGCTTACCAAGCAGCATATGATTTAGTGTTTAAAGGTGCTGAACAACCATCAGGTTATACAGAACCATTACTTCATGCTTACCGCTTGAAGCTTAAAGGTTACACTGGTGACTAATTAAAATAAAAAAGCCTCTCCGGAGGCTTTTTTTACGATTGTGTAAAATAGTTGACCATTGGGTAAAAAGTGGCATGTAGAGGGACATAAAATGACGCAATATTCAAATTTAAATCAACAGTTTATTAACGGTTTTTGGTTAAAAGGCTCTTCAGAGCGTGTCATACAAAATTTAAATCCATTTGATTTAAAAGAAATACACCAAATTCAAGCGGCGAATCAGTCTGATGTTGATCTCGCTTTTTCTGCAGCACAACAAGCATTTGATCTTGGCTTAATTACCTCTGCTGTAGATCGCAAGAAAATCATTCAGAAGCTGCATGACATTATACAATTACGTAAAGACGAAATTATAGATTGGCTGATTACCGAGTCTGGAAGTACGCGTCTCAAGGCAAATATTGAAGTAGGTGCTGCGCTTGATATTATCTCAGAATCATTCACTTTTCCTGATCAAATCCAAACTGTTCAGCTAGAAAGTAAAGATCCTGCGAGAAAAAGTTTTTATCAACGCAAAGCGTTGGGTGTTATTGCTGTCATTAGCCCTTGGAATTTTCCATTTCATTTGTCAATGCGATCGGTTGTTTGCGCAATCGCATGTGGAAATACAGTGGTACTAAAACCTGCGAGTGACACACCTGTTACAGGTGGAACATTATTAGGGAAATTGTTTGAAGAGGCGGGTGTGCCCGCTGGTGTACTGAATGTCATTGTGGGTAGTGGTAGTGAAATAGGGGATTATTTTGTCGAGCATCCTATCCCGAAGATGATTTCATTCACTGGCTCTACAGAAGTAGGACAAAATGTTGGTGCTAAAGCGATGGCCAGCTCTAGAATCAAACGACTTGCTTTAGAGCTTGGGGGGAATGCGCCATTATTAATTCTTAAAGATGCAGATTTAGATTTGGCAGTCGATTTGACGATCAAGGGGCGCTTCCTTCACCAAGGTCAAATCTGTATGAGCACTAATCGTGTCATCGTAGATCAATCGATTCACAATGAATATGTTGAAAAGCTTTTAAACAAAGTCAAAGATATTCCTGTGGGTGATCCTAATCTTGATGAGACGCTTATAGGACCTATTATTAATAATACACAAGTGAAACAGCATCAACGAATCATTGATCAGGCTCAAATAGAAGGTGCTAAGTTGGTCTATGCTGGGGGTATTGAGAATAATTTGGTTTCACCTCATGTGTTTATCGATGTATTGCCGACATATGCAATTGCTCAAGAGGAAAGCTTCGGACCAATTCTGCCGATCATCAGAGCAGATGATGAAGCACATGCAATAAAAATCGCCAATGACACACCGTTTGGTTTATCTGGTGCTGTATGTACATCTGATATTGAGCGCGGAGTAGAAATCGCTTCAAAACTCGATATTGGAATGACACATATTAATGGTATAAGTGTCGCGGACCATGCTAATGCACCATTCGGTGGAGAAAAGAACTCTGGATTAGGGCGCTTTAATGGGCATTGGATTATGGATGAATTCACGCGTACACACTGGATGACAGTACCAATATCATCATAATGAACTGAATTGGATCGGCTATAATAGCCTAAGTTTTTTATAGTATTGAAAATTATGCTATGTGTGCCAACTTTAAGCCAATACAAGCGCATCAAATCCAAGCATTAGAACTTCCACATATTTCATTTGAATATGTGGAAGAGGTTTATCCAAGCTACGAAACCCCGTTATTATTTAAATCTGATCATAGCTACGAGTGGAGGTTAGTTAATTTTGGTTTTATACCAAAATGGGCAACTGATACAGAAATAGCGAAGAAAACCTATAATGCACGCAATGAAACATTAAGCGAAAAAAGAAGTTTTCAAGAAGCATTTGAAAAATGTAAATTTGGTGTAATTCCAGTCACTGAGTTTTATGAAGCAAAATATATTAATGGACGACCGCAACGATGGGGTGTGAGAAGAAAAGATGGTCAGGCATTTTTTATCGCAGCGTTGTATGAAATCACGAAAATTGATCAAATTATTTATCGTTCAGCAACGATGATTACCATGGATGCTATTCATCACGAAATGATGAAGGATTTTCATGAGCCTGGAGATGTTAAACGGTCAGTAATTATTATTCCGCACCATAAATTAGATCAGTGGTTGAGTTTAAAATCCCCCGACATTCAGAACTTTGTTGAAGGCTTTCCAGTAGGGGAATTTGAATGTTTTTATTGTCCAAAACCACGGCAGAACAATACAGCCCAACTCAATATGTTTGATGATGGGCTTTAATCTAAAGTTTAGGAAAATTAATGCGCTAAATTTTTGAAAATATGCTTTAAGCTTTCCATTAGTTTTTCAATTTGAAGTGGGGTTAATCCCTCAAATGTTTGTTCAAGAACCACACTCATCAGGTCATTAATTTTTTTTGTCATTTCTAAACCTTTTGGTGTTAGTACCACACGCGTAATACGGGCATCGTTTTCACACGAGTAAGTGTCAACCATTCCTTCATCTTTTAAACGGTAAACGATTTTTGTAGTCGTCGACATTTTTGACACAATCATGTCAGAGAGTTCTGAAACACTTGCATCTGGTTTAGTAGACAATGCGACAAGCAAACGTCGACGAGAATTATCAACGCCATACTTTTTGAGCACATGGTCAACATTCAGTACATACTGAGAATGGACTTGAGTGATCCAATAGAATGGAAAATTTTCGAGTTCAAAATTTTCAGATGAAGGTAAAAATTTTGCATATTTTTTTGACATCGCTACGTCCTTGTCAGTGTAACTTAATTGTTTTTATTAATTTAAATATTACATGAAGCATAACCTATATTAAAAGAACTATGTTCAAATAATCAACTTATGTTCAAGCGCTTACCTTAAATCAGACAAAAGGTATGACACCTATTGACTTCAGTTTTATAAAACATATTTCAATGATCTGTAAATATCTTTATGTCAATTCCACGCTGACCAAATTCTATTGAAAAATAGAGGAACTATAACTTGGCACTGATATTTTTTTTTGTGTCGAAAATGTCAAAGACTATTCAAGGATGGCAATTACGACTAAAGATATGATCTAAATTTACATAAAAAATTGTTTTGAACATAAAAAAAGTAATTACAAAATAAAATTCTTATGCATAATAGTTTCATCATTTCTGAAAAGGTAACTTTATATATGGACCCGTCGCCGTGTTGGCCTAATTTAGCTTCTTACATTATCTTAAATAATAAGAACCAGGAGATCTAATATGGAATTTTTATTGGATCCTGGCATTTGGATAGGGTTAATTACCCTTATCATTCTTGAAATCGTTTTAGGTATTGATAACTTAGTATTTATTGCGATACTTGCAGAAAAACTTCCTCCAGAACAACGTGATAAAGCCCGTGTAATCGGTTTATCCCTCGCATTATTAATGCGTCTAGGTCTACTTTTTGCGATCTCGTGGTTAGTGACTTTAACTCAACCATTGATTGAAATTTTTGGAAAAACATTCTCAGGTCGGGATTTGATATTACTGTTTGGTGGTCTATTCCTTGTGTATAAGGCTGTCAATGAACTCCATGAAAAAATGGAGGGTAAACCCGAGATTAAAACGAATAACAATGTCGTATACGCTGGTTTTGCTGCAGTTGTGGCTCAGATCGTCGTGCTTGATGCGGTATTTTCACTCGACTCAGTGATCACTGCGATTGGTATGGTGGATAATATTTACGTGATGATGGCTGCGATGATTGTGGCTATGGTTGTCATGTTAATTGCATCAAAACCGTTAACTACGTTTGTTAACCGTCATCCTACGGTGGTTATCCTTTGTTTAAGTTTCTTGTTATTGATCGGTGTAAGTCTAATCGCTGAAGGTTTTGGATTCCATATCCCTAAAGGTTATATTTATTCAGGTATTGGTGTTGCAATTCTAATTGAAGCATTCAATCAATTTTCGAATCGTAATCTTGAAAAAAATCAAGCGAAGATCCCGTTACGTCATCGAACTGCAGATTCAATTTTGAAATTGATGGGCAGTAAATTGGATGCCGATATTGCAACATCCAAAGAAGTTGAAGAAATTCAACAAGCTTTTGGTGATGAAGAGCGTTATATGGTTGGTGGTGTGCTATCACTTGCTGAACGTTCAGTTGCTTCAATTATGACACCTCGAAATCAAATTTCTTGGGTTAATATTGAGGACGATGCCGAAGCAATTCGTGAACAGGTATTAGCTGTACCTCATAGTCTTTTCCCAGTTTGTCGTGGACAATTGGATAAAGTCATCACGATTGTACGTGCAAAAGAATTGATTGATGCATTAGATGATCCAGATCAACTAAAAGATTTGATGAAACGTGTCCGTCCTATTTTCATTTATGAAAAAATGAAAGTGATTGATGCAATTAATACATTAAGAACTTCTAAAGGTTCATTGGTACTTGTTACAAATGAATATGGCAATATTCAAGGCTTAATCTCACCATTAGATGTTTTTGAAGCAATTGCTGGTGAATTCCCAGATGCTGATGAACAGCTTGAATTGGTTAAAATCGATGATACCACTTGGAAGGCGTCTGGTATGTTAGATTTATATCAATTAGAGCTGGCGCTCGATATATTAGATTTAGATCTGGTGCAAGAAGACTCAGGTTACTTTAGTGTTGCAGGACTGATTTTAGATAAAACGAGTGGGGCGGTTGAAGTTGGTATGTTGATTGAACACCAAGGGGTTAATTTCGAAATTCTAGAAATGGAAGATAATCGAATTAAAACCGTTAAAATCACGCTTTAAACTCTAATAAAAAAGCTCCTTATTGGAGCTTTTTTTTGCTTAAATTTCTATATAAGGTATGGAGTTAGCGAAGTCGTAGTACGAAATATGAGATAAGATGCTAAACATATTGCAATCTGTTTTATAGCGAAGGAATGTCAGATGATGATCGATCAAATGGAATTATCGGTAAGACTTGCTATTTTTTTTAGTGGTATTTTTTTATTGACCGGTATGCTTACTGGTGTTTGGAAGTATGTGCAAATCAGCTTATCTAAACAAGCTCGAGCACATTATTATGTTGATATTGCGCATAGGAGTAGTTTGCTATATGCACCTGCAACGTTAATTCTAGCGGTTATGGCATATTTTTCAGCGTTGAATGAATCGACAAATTTGCTCTTTATTTTGATTAATATTTTCTTTTTTGCATTTTCAATTTTAAGTTATATTTTGCATGGCTTATTGAAAGATACGACAAATCAGTTCAAAGAACCACATCAATTAGGGCGTATTGAATTACCAAAATTGCTCATGAGAGGTGCGATGGTACTATTGGTCGTAGGTGAGGTTGGGGCGACCTTAGGTTTGCTTTATGGTTTATATGTTGGGTTATTCTAATAAGTAGAGCAGAATTGAAAAACTTGTTATTTTGATAGAGTGCTTTAAATGATGACATTGACTTTAAGATGGATGCTTTGGCATCCATCTCTTAGTCTAAATGTGCTTCTTGATCAGAAAGCTTTTGAGTACGATATTTCGTGTCAATAAAGGCCCACACGTAAAATGCTAGCGTCGCAGCAAGTGCATAAGCAAAATATTCAAGCTTCAACGTGCCTTGAATTGTACCTTGCACAACAAGTGTCAGCATGAGAGCAAACATTGTGCTTAAAAAAACGACAGCATTGTTGTTCGCTTTAAGAGTATTAATGAAGACTTGCTTGTTGAAATGTAATGATAACATCTCCATCCCTCCTGATAATTCATGACAAATCTGAATGATTTAGTCGACTTTGTTTACATACTTGTACAGGGGATTGAAGAATAAAGCAAGTTTTTAACACTCGATTATGTAAATAAATTATGACATTAATATGACAAAAGTCGAAATATTTGAAATTAAGATACTACGTGAGCTAAGTGCTAGAATTATTTCGATAAATCGTGATGAGATGAATAGAGTTTCTTGTAATTCTTTAATCTATTTACTTTTTATCATCTTGCAAAACAAATAAATAGTAGCAAAAGTCATTCCAAATCTGACTGATGAGATCAAAGTTAAGGTGGGTAAGCAATAATAGTCTGTTGGATAAACGAGACAATTATTGATTACAGAACAAATACGGCTTGGGTAAAACAATATTTATTGATAAATCACCTGAATTTACTTCTTCAGTCTATCCAGTGTGTAGACAATGACAAATACAACTAAAGAAGGAATCAACCATGCTAAATTTTGTTCAGCCAATGGTAGATTGTTCATAAATGCTGGCAAGAAATGATCTAATTCTGCAACCTTAAGTCCATCAATAATACCGAATATGAAAGCAACCGCTGTAACAGGCGCAATGACGCGTGGAGCAGAATTAAAGAACTTCCACATAAATCCCATCATGATCACCACAATCGCTGGTGGGTAGATTGCACTTAATACAGGTACAGAGAAGGCGATTAACTTGGTTAAACCTAAGTTGGAAATGACAAATGAGAAACCAACAAGAATGAAAACCCATTTTTTGTAAGTAATCTTCGTGATTTGCGAGAAATATTCTGCACATGCACAAGTCAAACCGATTGCCGTAACCATGCATGCAATAAAAATCATCGCCCCTAGAAAATATGAGCCAAAGTCACCAAAGGCATGCTGAACATAGCCATGGAGAATAATGGCACCATTTGCAGCGTTAGGTGCAGCTTCGTGACTACTCAGTCCAAGCTTAAATAGGCTAATGTAAACCAGTGTAAGGCCAATACCTGAAATTAAACTTGCGATCACTGCATATTTGGTAATTAACTTTTGATCAGTTACACCACGTGAACGTATCGCATTAATAATGACAATACCAAATACTAAAGCCCCTAAAGTGTCCATGGTTAAATAACCATTAACAAAACCTTCTGAAACAGGACTATTGATATAGTTTCCAATAGGTGCAGGGATATAATCTGCAGAAACTAAAAAGGCACTACCACCTAAAATGATCAAAGAGAGAATTTTGAGTGGAGATAAAACATAGCCGACAGTATCCAAAATTTTATTCGGATAAAGTGAGATTAACGTTACAAATGCAAAATAAATTGCACTGTAGATCAACAAGGTCGAGGAAGACGTTTCAAAATAACTCGAAAAACCAATTTCAAAAGAAACTGTAGCTGTCCGAGGTGTCGCGAAAAGTGGTCCAACAGCAAGATAGCATGCTACGGTTAAAATTAAACTTGCAATCTTACCCAGTGGAGAGCTTAATAGTTGAATAGAGCCTTCAACACGCGATAGCGCAATGATCGTGATAACAGGAAGGCCAACAGCAGTAATTAAGAAGCCAAAAGCAGCTAACCAAACATGTTCACCCGCTTGTTGAGCAACAATAGGTGGGAAGATAATATTGCCTGCACCGATGAATAGTGCAAAGGTCATAAAACCTAAGGCAATAATGTCCCGTGTACGCAAATTGGTCATAAGGGAGATCGGTTCAAGAAAAAAGAAAGCGATTTTAGAGCAAATGTCAGTAAATAGGGAGGGTGGTCATCCATCGATTGGAATGGTAAAAAAGCAAGAAGCGAATAATTTTATTAGATGGAAAATTATGAGTTAAATTAAGTCTATGTATTTATAAAACTAATAAAATAAATTTATTTATTGAATTGAAATCAATCAGAGCGCAAACCTAGATTCGCAAAATAAAATAATGTACTGAATGGTTAAATAATAGTCGAAAATGATTGAGTTAAAGACAATTTATAGCGTTTGTGATCGAGAAATGAAAGTCCTATAATGAATCCTGAATTAAAAAGGGGTTCATCATGAAGGCAATAGCTGTCACCATTAAAACTGAACAAGATATTGAAAAACTAAGAATATCGGGTCGGCTTGCGGCACAAGTGCTAGCGATGATTGGTGATTATGTGAAGCCAGGTGTGAGTACTGAGTATCTTGATGATATCTGTAATGATTACATCGTCAATACACTCAAGGTGACGCCAGCAAATGTCGGTTATTATGGATATACAAAAACAACCTGTATTTCGAAAAATGAAGTTGTATGTCATGGTATCCCTGCTTCCAATATTATCTTAGAGGATGGAGACATCATTAATATTGATGTTGCAATCATCAAGGATGGTTATTTTGGTGATACCAGTCGAATGTACTATGTAGGTACAATTAAGCCTGAAGCAAAAAAATTAGTCGATACGACTTATGAGGCGATGCTTGCAGGTATTAAAACGGTTAAACCTGGCGCTACACTTGGTGACGTGGGTCATGCTATTCAACAAGTTGCGCAACGCGAAGGTTTTACGATTGTACGTGAATATTGTGGTCACGGTATTGGAAAAACCTACCATGAGCAACCGAATGTATTGCATTACGGACAGCCTGGTCAGGGATTAGTATTAAGAAAAGGAATGGTGTTTACCATTGAGCCTATGGTGAATGCAGGCAAAGCCAAAGTTAAAGAATTAAAAGACGGATGGACAGTAGTAACAGCAGATAAATCTTGGTCTGCACAATGGGAACATATGGTTGCTGTGACTGATGAAGGATATGAATTATTGACACCTTGGCCTGAAGGTACGGGTGAATATCCTGTAATTTAATTCCCAAAAGCCTATTTTTTTAAATAGGCTTTTTAATTTGTATACGCATCAAATGATAAATAATAAATCCAATAACCAATCCCCAAAAAGCAGATCCAATGCCCAAAAACTGAACTCCAGATGCAGACATTAAAAAAGTGATTAAAGCAGCATCACGATCTAAATCTTCTTTAAATGCGATACTGATGTTATGTCCAATCGTTGCAAAAAGTGCGATCGCCGCCAAAGTGGTGATCATTTCTCTAGGGAATGACAGTAATAATCCCGTTAGTGTCGCTGCAAAAATGCCCATAAAGATATAGAACACTCCACAAGCCATACCTGCAATATAGCGTTTAGCAGGGTCTTGATGAACTTGTTCATCAAGGCTCACAGCTGCACTAATTGCTGCGATATTGGTTGAAAATGCCCCGAACGGAGCGAATATTGCTTGAGCAATTCCTGTCCAACTTACTAATTGGTTGACATGAGGTTTGTAACCATAGGATCTGATCATTGCTAAACCAGGTAAATATTGTGAAGCCATATTGATGATCAAGAGGGGAATAGCTAAACCCAGAATACTTGACCAGTGAAATTCAGGCTGAATCCATACTGGATACGTCATTCCGTAGTGAATTTTGGTTGCTGTATATTCAAAGAAAAAAGGTGTGGCGATAATGCAAGCTAACAATGTAATGACAATGGAGTGACGGGGTAATGCTTTTTTACTTATAAAATATGTACTGATCAAGATTAAAACATAGATCAATTGGTCTTGCATGACCGTAAATAATGAAATGCCAAATTTTAATAACACTCCAGCTAACATGGCGCTTGTAAGAGATTGCGGTAAAAATTCAAGAATTCTTTGAAATATTCCAAAAAAGCCCAATACAGCAGTCATAATTCCGCATATTAAAAATGCCCCTATCGCCTCATTCAAATTGTATCCTGAGCCTGTAGCGATAATCAGTGCTAGTCCTGCTGTTGACCATGATGTTGCAACTGGATATTTAAACTTCCAGCTTAAGATCAGTCCTGATAATCCTATACTCAAACCCAGTGCCCAAAACCATGAGCTAATCTGTGCTTGATTTGCACCTAATACTTGTCCAGCTTGAATAACCAGTACAGATGAAACGCTAATGCCAATTAAAAATGTAATAAAGCCAGCGAAAACAGCAGGTAGACTTAAATCTTTTTTTATTCTTGTTATCACGTCTATGAGCATTTTTATATTATTTCCCTAATGATTCTGTGAAGTTAAGATTACATTGTTGATGTCGCAAGTTTGATCCCAAACAATCCAAATAAAATACCAATAGCGGCAACAGAAGCAGCTGCTAATTTATAATGCGTGTTGAAGTAATTTGAAATTTTGATACCTGTGAAGATCAACATACTTAAGTAGGCTATACTCATCAATTGTAAAATTACAGCAAGCATTAAAAAGCTTTGGGCTGGATAAGGATAAGCTGGATCTACAAATTGAACAAAAAACGATAAAAAGAACAGTATTGCCTTTGGGTTAATCAGACTAATGAGTAATGCGGTACGAAAAGGATGAAATTTTTCTTGTTTTTGTACAATAGAAACATTAGCTTGATCTTTACTTGGACGTTTCCAAGTTAAATAGGCTGCATATATTAAACGGATACCTAAATAACTAAGATATAAAGCACCAATAATTTTTAGGGCGAAAAAAATCCAGGGAAATTGATGCAATAATGTTGCGGCACCTAAGACAGTTAGCAAAATAAGGATGCTATCTCCACACAAAATACCGAAAGCACCTTGATAGCCCACTTTTATGCCAAAGCGAGTCGCAATAGACATGACATAGAGCGAGTTAGGTCCAGGTAATAAAATAATAAGTAATGTACCTATTAAATAGGTTGGAAGATCAGTTATACCAAACACTCATTTATCTCTTAAAAAATAATCGAGCTCCTAAGAGCTCGATTGAAAGAATGATGGATAGGTGCAATTAAGCTTTTATATCAGCATCTATGCCAAATGATTGTTTTAACAGAGAGCTGAGTTGATCTCTTGCCTTAATAAAGCCATCTATACCGCCTTGCAATAATTGCGATGCCATAAGATCTTTCTGAATTTGCGCTTTAAAATCTATTTCAGTGATTGGACTAAGTGATTCGATATTTGAGCTGTGTGCATTTGCATTTAACTGAACTTCAACTTGGCGATGATCTTGAGCCAATTCGTCAAGTAAATTCGGTGATACAGTTAAGAGGTCGCATCCAGCAAGTCCGAGAACCTGTTCTATGCTACGAAAGCTTGCGCCCATAACTTCAGTTTTCACCTGATTTTGTTTGTAGAACTGGTAAATTTGTTTAACGGATTGCACACCAGGATCTTGTTCAATTGGATAGTGATCCACATTTTCAGCTTTTTTATACCAATCGAGAATACGACCTACAAATGGTGAAATTAATGTGACCTGAGCAT
Organism: Acinetobacter sp. ANC_7654; assembly: GCF_056779855.1. Taxonomy (NCBI): domain Bacteria; kingdom Pseudomonadati; phylum Pseudomonadota; class Gammaproteobacteria; order Moraxellales; family Moraxellaceae; genus Acinetobacter; species Acinetobacter sp. ANC_7654. The sequence goes on from NZ_JBWYIR010000011.1 coordinate 90,359, forward strand.
CCGCACATGCTTTTGCTTGATGTAAGCCAAACAACAAAGTTAAGTTGCAATGAATGCCTTCTGCTTCAAGAACCTTAGCAGCTTGAATACCTTCCCATGTTGAGGCGATTTTAATTAAAATTCGGTTTTGATCAACACCATAAGTCGCATAGAGAGCGAGTAATTCTTTAGCTTTAGCAATTGTCGCGGCTGTATCGTATGAAAGTGCTGCATCAACTTCTGTTGATACTCGACCTTCAACTACTTTTAGAATTTCCACACCTAATTTGACAGTCAGGATATCAATTGTTCTATCGATTAACTCATCTGACTGATAACCCTCTGACTTTGCATGATCAAATGCAGCTTCAATCAGTTCTTTGTTTTCAGGGAATGAAGCTGCTGCCGTGATGAGTGAAGGGTTAGTGGTAGCATCCAATGGCTTAAATTTTTTTATAGCGTTTAAGTCACCTGTGTCTGCAACAATTGTAGTGAAGTTTTTTAATTGAGATAAAGCTGTTTCAGTCATTGCGATCTAATTCTTTGTTTCATTACTTATACCATCTTTATAACACATGATTATTTTGAAACATGCTACAAAAGTTTTAAATCAAGTTATTTTCCTACATTTTTCTTTTATTTCTGATGTGATGAATTAAAAATTGAGCAGCTTTTCCCAATGGTTGCTCTTTACTCCAAACCAGATCGATAAAATAATCAAATTTTGGAGTGAAATCTGAAAATCGTAGAACTTTAAGTTTTTTCTTTAATGTTGGTTGTTCGATAAGCATTTCAGTGGGTAAAACTCCCCATCCAAGTCCTTGTGAAATTAATCTACATGCAGAATGGTGATTGTCTGTACGCCATGCATCTTTGGAGAAGAGTAATTCAGGCTTAATGTTCCGATCGCGACTAGCGACTACAATCTGACGACTTTGAAAAATTTCTTCATAGCTCACTTTTTGATTTTGGCACAGCGGATGATGAACAGATGCAACTGGAATTAAACTTTCTTTCATTAATTCCACGAATTGTTCATTCGCCTCAATATGTTCACGCTCAAACATCAATGCTAAATGTGCTTTACCCGTTAAAATCATTTGTTGAGCATCTTCTTGTGGTGCGCTGAATATATTGATTTGTAGTTGAGGAAATTGTTGTTCTAATAAAACAATATAATCAGTCCATCTACTATGCAGTAACTCAGATACCACCACAATATTTAATTCGGTTTCGATGCCGCTACTCAAACCAAATGCATGTTGTTTCCATTGATTCATTTCAATCAATAAATGATTAGTACGTTCATACAAAACTTTGGCTTGAAGTGTTGGCTGTGGTTCACGTCCTACTCTTTCAAACAGTTGAAGATTCAGATCAATCTCTAAATTTGAAATCGCCATACTGACAGCAGAGGGGACCTTGCCTAACTGACGTGCGGCTGCGGAAAAAGAACCTGTTTCCATCACAGTTTTAAAAACGACCAATTGTTCTTGATTAATATTCATGTTTATTCTTTCAAAAATTTTGATAGATTCTAACTCGATCATTCAATATTATGAAAATAAAATGCGCTCATGAATAACAATGTTGATGAGTGAACGCATGTTTTTTTCAAAGAGAAGAATTATTCACGCAATAAGCTATGAAATCATTCTATTGGTGATCATCGCAATTTCTTTGAGTTTTATTTTTGAAGTTCCACTGGAGATTGCAGGTTCATTAGGTGTGATTATGGCTGTACTTTCAGTGATCTGGAATATGATTTTCAATCATTATTTCGAAAAAATTGAAGCGCGCAATCAGTGGAAGCGTACTGTAAAAGTTCGTATATTGCATGCGCTAGGATTTGAAGTTGGCTTAATGTTAGTGACCATTCCAATTGTTGCATATATGATGGATATGACGCTCATACAAGCTTTTATCGTCGACTTAGCTTTGACGCTTAGTATTCTGGTGTATACGTTTATATTTCAATGGTTCTATGATGGGATCGAAGCTAAACTGGGTTATGCACCTGAGGCTTTAAATCACTAAAACTCAAAATAAAAAAGCATCTCTATTGAGATGCTTTTTTTATTTAAAATTTGTAACCAATTCCAATATAGCTGATTAAAGGATTAAGATTGATTTTTGTTGATGATGAAACTAATGGACGCCCTGATATTTGGTCATAAACTGTAATTTTCGACTTATTCGATAAATCTACATAGGTTAGTGATCCGGTAATATAGATTCTATTTGAAATGTCGTAATTTGCACCTAAAGTAAATACTGCTCCTAAAGCATCAGTGGCTTTCACTTTAACCTTTGGATCTACTGGAGAATTAATTCTTACTGCTATAGGATCTACAAGAGCATCTAATAGATTTCCATTGATATCCTTTGATGGATCACTATCTCTAACAATATTTGTAATATGACCGATACGATGTCCAGCAGTTATTAGTTCTTCCTCAAGACCTTTATCAATTTTTAGTCCAGTAAATGTTGCATACATGACACCTGCACCGACATAAGGTCTAAATTTATTTATACCTGTAGTACCAAAGTGGTACTGTGCGGTTGCAGCTGGAGTCCAAGCTGTTGCTTCTGCCAACTTTGATCTGCTCCCAAGATCAGTTACAAACAAATTTCGATCAGGCCCTAATATATCAATAATAGCAGCATCAATCATTGGATTAAGTGCAATAGGTTTTGCATTAATCTGACCTTTCCCCTTAATATCAATTTTGGGTGGAACACCTCCAATCATTTGAAGTGAAATGTTATCATTGACATAATAATTAATCATTAAACCCAAAGTATCCCCATCCTTAGGTTTTAAGCCAGCATTTTCAGTCCAATTGCTTAATCCGTCCATTTTTGAGGTTATGCCCATATTTTTCCATAGGTCGTACTCATAATCAGGATCAACGGCTGTATTAATCGACGTATTTCCATATTTCCCCTGAGGCATTATATGTAGCCATCCAGTACTAACAGACCATTTATATTTAGGCTCAACTGAGTTCGCCAAAATTGTGGTACTGATGCAACATAATAGAATTACTGAGTATATGTTTTGTATCTTTTTCATTTTTTTTCCTTTAATTGGCTAAAATCCATTTTTAGCTCTTTAATTATGTAATAAAATGCTAATTTTTAAAGTTTAATGTCAGTCATTCGTCTAAAAAAAATAAATACTCTGTCAATCTTTTTTATGAAAATAAAAAAAGCCCCTCAATCGAGGGGCTTTTTTGTTAAGAACATCGAATTATTTTTCAATAATTGCCGTTACACCTTGACCACCTGCAGCACAGATCGACACAAGTACACGACCTGAACCTTTTTCATTTAAAATTTTTGCAGCAGTTGCGATAATACGTCCACCTGTTGCGGCAAATGGGTGACCTGCAGCCAACGAAGAGCCTTTAACGTTTAACTTCGCACGATCAATTGAACCTAAAGGCGCATCTAAGCCTAGACGTTCTTTACAGAATTTAGGATCTTCCCAAGCTTTTAATGTAGAAAGAACTTGAGATGCAAATGCTTCATGAATTTCATAGTAGTCAAAATCTTGAAGTTTTAAATTAGCACGCTCGAGCATACGTGGAACTGCGTAAGAAGGAGCCATTAACAAACCTTCTTTTTTACCAATGAAATCTACAGCAGCAGTTTCAGAGAAACTTAAATACGCTAAAATTTCGTGACCATTTGCTTTAGCCCATTCTTCTGATGCTAATAATACACAAGAAGCACCATCGGTAAGTGGAGTAGAGTTACCCGCAGTCATTGTACGGGCATCACCTTTACCAAACGCTGGCTTAAGTTTTGCAAGCTTTTCTACAGTTGAGTCAGGACGTAAGTTGTTGTCGCGCTCAAGGCCGAGGAATGGCGTCATTAAATCGTCAAAGAATCCTGCTTCATAAGCTGCAGCCATTTTCTGATGAGACGATGCAGCAAGTTCATCTTGAGCTTCACGAGAAATGCCCCACTCAAGTGTTGTGATCGCTTGGTGATCGCCCATAGATAAGCCAGTACGAGGTTCACCATTTTTAGGAGCATCTAGCAAATCTTTTACGTTAATTTTAGTTAACGCTTTAAGACGATCTTTACCTGTTTTTGCAACGTTGAGTTCTAAGAGGGCTTTACGTAATCCATCACCAAATGCGATAGGAGCATCTGAAGTGGTATCTACTCCACCTGCAATACCCACCTCAATTTGACCTAATGCAATTTTGTTCGCTACGAGGAAAGCAGCTTGAAGCCCAGTACCACAAGCTTGTTGGATATCGTAAGCTGGAGTCTCAGGTGCAAGCTCTGTGCTTAACACACATTCACGCGTCATATTGAAATCACGGCTGTGTTTTAGTACAGCACCAGCAACGACTTCACCCAGACGTTGACCTTGAAGATTAAAACGCTCAACTAGACCATTCAATGCTGCTGTAAGCATATCCGTATTTGTGGCTGTGAAATAAGCACCATTAGAACGTGCGAAAGGAATACGATTACCACCGATAATTGCAACACGGCGTACAGTATTTTGAGTCATAGTTTTTTCCTGTTCAGCGGAAGATTGAGTCGTAGTTGCTGAAGTTTGATTTTCAGCTTTAGTTTTATTTGTTGCTGCTGTTTTTTTGCGAGTCGTCGACGTACGAGGGCGAGTCGCTTTTGGAGTATTTGCGTTGTTGGCACTGTTTGCATTACCACTACTCGCATTTGAACGAGCTTTTGATGTATTTGACACAGTCGCTTTCGCAGAATTCTCAGTTGTTGGATTTTCTTGAGTTGTTTTGCTCATAAGGCTTTTCCAAGCATATTTGGGATATTCTTGAGTGCTACATTAGCATAATCGCTAAGAGGTCGTATTGACTAAAATGACATTTAGCAATGCTTTCAGGTCAAGACATACATAGAGTAACTCAAGTATTATTTAACTGAAACGCAGGGATCGATTAATTTACTAAGTATCAGAGTTTGAACTGAACTTCATCTACATCATAGATCCTTCAAAAAATTATTCTATCGAGAGATCATATTCATGACTGACCAATATCAAGCTTTTGCAAAATCTCCAATTGGTAAATTTGTCATCAAAAATTTAGGTTTACCATCTCCAATTCACTTAGATCGCTTTGAATCAGCAACGCCTGTTGTTCAAGGCGCTGTTTTATTCGGTTCTGCGTCTAAAAGTCTTTTTAATGGTGAAATTGCGCAAGTTCTGAGTAATATTCATGCCAACAGCTATGCGGGAAACAATGCTGAGTTACAACAAGCTGCAGCTAAAGTAGGGTTGAACTTAGGTGCGTTTAATGAAGGCGATAAAGAGTCCAAATTCAAAGCAGTTGTGTTTGATGCTTCGGGTATTCAGGACTCTGAACAGTTAATTGAATTGTATAAATTCTTTAATCCAATTGCTCGCCAAATTCAAACTTCAGGTCGTGTAGTCGTCGTTGGCTTGACACCAGAATCAGCACCTACAGTGAAACAAGCGATTGCTCAACGTGCATTAGAAGGATTCGTGAAATCTGTAGGTAAAGAATTTAAGAAAGGTATTGCTGCACAATTGGTTTATGTAGATCAAGATGCTGCTTTAAATCTTGAATCTACACTTCGTTTTGTACTTTCTCCGCGCTCAGCGTATGTATCAGGTCAAGTCATTCGTGTTTCAAAAGCAAATGTTGTTGATGTTGATTGGACTAAACCACTTGCGGGCAAAACTGCAGTGGTCACAGGTGCAAGTCGTGGTATTGGTGAAGCGATTGCGCATGTTTTGTCGCGTGATGGTGCTCATGTCATTTGCTTAGATGTACCACAACAACAAGCAGATCTTGATCGTGTTGCGAGTGAAATTGGTGGATCGACTTTAGCGATTGATATCACTGCACCAGATGCTGGAGAAAAAATCAAAGCTGCAGCGGCTGCTCAAGGCGGGCTAGATGTGATTGTCCATAATGCCGGTATTACACGTGATAAAACGCTTGCTAATATGAAGCCAGAGCTTTGGGATCTTGTGATTAACATTAACTTATCTGCGATTGAGCGTGTGAATGACTATTTGTTGTCTAATGAAGGCATCAATGAAAATGGTCGCATCGTTTGCGTATCTTCGATTTCAGGTATTGCGGGTAACCTCGGTCAAACGAACTACGCAGCTTCTAAAGCTGGTGTGATTGGTTTAGTGAAATTTACAGCACCAATTTTGAAAAATGGTGTAACGATTAATGCTGTTGCTCCTGGATTTATTGAAACTCAAATGACAGCAGCGATTCCATTCGCAATTCGTGAAGCGGGTCGCCGTATGAATTCGATGAGTCAAGGTGGTCAACCAGTTGATGTGGCTGAAACAATCGCATTATTTGCTTCATCTGCTTCAACGGGGCTGAATGGAAACATTGTACGTGTGTGCGGTCAAAGTTTATTAGGTGCTTAAGCTTTAGTGGTCATAGATTGTTAAATGAAAGAGAGTAATGTTCAGGCATTGCTCTCTTTATTGCTCGTATGATTTGTTATGATCGTTTTGTTGAGCTGCAAACTTTAAATTTTTTATAAAGATAAATGGGAATTTTTAACATGAAAACACGTCACTTTAGTCAATTGCCAAAAGCTTATTTAGCTTATCCTAAAGTCATTAAAGGTTTAATTTTTAAAAAACCGAAAGGCGAAAAGACACTGCCACAAGTGGATTACATCGTTGATGAATATCGTGTTGATCATGACCATTTAAAATCTTATAACGAAATTTGTGGTTATAAGAATAATGGATATGTACCATCGACTTACTTGGCAGTCATTTCTCAAAGTTTGCAGATGCAAATGATGACACAAGAACCTTTCCCATTTGCTTTGCTGGGTTTAGTTCATATTCGTAATCAAGTTAAGCAGTATCGCAAAATTGGAGTGAATGAAACCATCACGCTATCATGCAAATTTGGTGAGTTAAAACCACATGACAAAGGTTTGCAATTTGACTTCATTACCACTGCGAAAGTAGGTAATGATGTGGTGATGGAGGGTTTAACAACCTATCTTTCTCGTGAAAAAACAAATACTTCATCCTCTTCAAAGGCGAAAGAAGATCAGTTGCCTGAATTTAAATCACAGGGTAATTGGAAAGTCGCTGAAAACACGGGTCGTCGCTATGCGCTCGTTTCAGGTGATTTTAACCTCATTCATATTCATGCAGTTACAGCGAAAGCATTTGGTTTTAAACAAGCGATTGCGCATGGCATGTGGAGTAAGGCTAAAGCATTAGCAAGTATTAGTTTACCGGATGCTTATGATGCTGATGTTTATTTTAAGTTGCCTATGTTTTTACCATCTGAGGTTGAATTTTTAACGGGTGAGCGAGATCAAGCGACATATTTGTTAGTTCGTAATGCAAAATCACAAAAACCTCATGTTTCTGGTGTTGTGAAACCACTTTAATAGATGCTCTAGGCCTAACATGTTTGTTAGGCTTTTTTATAACTATAAATCAAGGATAGAAGATGAAAATTCTAAAAGATTTAATTTACGCTGACACACATAATTATAAGGGTATCGTTCACCATCAGTTTGCAGATTTGGCACATTTATTTAGTCGTTTACAAGACTCTCGTACTGAACAAGGTGGTGCATCATTGGCTGTATATTATGGTCAAGAAAAAGTGGTTGATATTTATGTTGGAAAAAAGTCTTCGAGTGAAGAGTGGTCAGAAGACACGATGGCGATGTGCTATTCCACCGGAAAAGGGATCTTAGCGACTTTGTCGCATATTCTAGTGAGTGAAGGGAAATTAGATTATCGTCAACCCATAGCTGATTATTGGCCAGAATTTGCTGAACATGGAAAATCTGAGATTACTTTGGCTGACGTATTGAGTCACCGTAGTGGTTTATATGATGTTAGAAATGTCATTGCTCAAGCATCTGAAATGGCAGACTGGGATCACATGCTCAATGTGATGGCTAGCGCGACACCACGTTTTAAACCCAATTCAAATTATGCATATCAAGCACTTACGTATGGCTGGTTATTAGGAGGGCTGATTGAAAAAGCGACTCAGCAAAATCTTTCTGAGCTGATGAATCAATATTTAGTAGAACCACTGCAATTAGATGGTGCCTATTTTGGTGTCCCTCAGGATCAACTTTCAAGAATAGCCAAACCTCTAGAAAAAACAAATATTGAAAAAAAGTCATCAACTACTCAAGTTGCACAACAAAAGAAGAAAAAACAGAAAGTTTCATTTTCGGATCGTATCATTCAATATTCTGGTCAAAATCCTGATGATTTTATAGATGCAATGATTCCAAAGGGAATGAAGGGGTTTAGCTTTTTTGATGATCGTGTTCTGACTCAACCCATTCCTGCTGCTAATGGTGTCTTTACAGCCAGAAGTTTAGCGAAAATCTATGCCATGATGGCGCACTATGGTCAGTTCGAATCAAGACAATTTATCAAGCCACTTGTATTCAAACAACTTTCGCAAATTCAAAGCTATGATCGAGACAAGGTGATGCCAATACCTATGCATTGGCGTTTGGGTTATCACAGAGTTATCACGCTGGGTAAAAGTGCAAAAAATGGATTTGGTCATATGGGCTACAACGGATCAGGGGCTTGGTGTGATCCTGAAAGAAAATTAAGCTTTGCCTATACCCATAATTATCCTGTTGGGTCAATTACAGGGGATTATCGTTTGTGGAGTTTATCGCAAGAGGCATTAAGATGTGTGGATCACATTAATAATGGTAAAAAGGGATGGTTTTAACATTTACAAAGGAGAATTTGTATTTATAATGTATACTAACTTTAACTAAAATAAACAAATAGTGACATGATGAATAAAAAAATTACCTTTTTACTAATGGGTTGTTTGATGAGTGGTGTTGTGGCAAGTACAGTACTTACACCAAACCAAAATCAGCAAAGCGGGCAGATTCCGAGCGGTTATGCTGAATTAGAATTCGAATTGCGTGATGGAAATTGGACGAAACAAATCTATCTGCCAAACAATCCAAAAAATAATGACAAGATTAGAATTTCCTCATCGGCGGGATATGCGGCATATCTAGATACTTCCAATATTGATATTCCCCTTGAATCAATTCAAATCAATAAAGGAAACACATTCGACTTTATTTATAGTGAATCTTTAAAAAAATGGCGAATCAACAGTACACCCAGTGTCATTTTAGATAATTCAAGTGTACAAAATATTATATCTAATCAACAAACAATACAGCGAGTTCATCTAAAAGATGGCGCTTGGGCAAAGAAAATAGTATTGCCGAGCGATGTTGCTAACAATACGGTAATGTTGATTGAATCTGATGCAGGCAGGGATTCATCAATTGATACAACAAATCTTCTTTTTTCGAGTAATTTTAATTTAAAAAAAGGAGATCGCTATTGGTTTGTATTTAATCAAAATCTAAAAAAATGGGTGCCTGAATATATCAAGCCGAGACAACTAAATGTTAGTTCAGTGGGTACTCAGTTAAATAAAACAGATAGCCCTTTAACTGAAATTATTTTTGGTGATGGAAACTGGGTGTCACAATTCACATTACCAAGTTCAGCATATGACCGTGATCGTGTGATCGTGAAGTCGACTGCAACATGGCAAGCTACTATTGCAAATCAGAATATCAATACCTCAGCAACTTTAAAACTAAATAGAGGTGAACGATATGAATTTATGTTTGTAAAAGAATTAGCGAAGTGGATTTTAGTTTCTGCACCAGAACGTGTGATACAAGCGAAAGATTTAAATAATCAAAAAGTTCCTGATCCTAAACAACCAGTGACACGTGTTAAGTTGGCAAATGGAAATTGGCAATCAGTAATTAATTTACCTGATCGCGCTCAAATCAATGACAAGATAATCATAAGTTCTGGAGCGGCGTGGAGCAGCACAATTCAGGCATCCAATAATTTACGACAAACGATTCAAACTGGTGAAACGCAACGTTTTGTCTATACATCTCAAGGATGGCAAGCTGATAGTTCAACGATTGACATGCTTTTGGTGAGTAGTCCTGCTGTTACAGAGAAATTAGGTGCAAATGCAGCGAAAATTAGATTGATTGAAGGCTTTGACCTAACCAATGTGTCTGCAGAGAATTCAAATGCCAAGTTTTATCTACGCAACGTTGGTTATCTGCAATATAAAACACCAGGTTCTAAAACATTAAACAATGTCCTTGATATTGGTCGTGTGGACAAAGTTATTCAGAATGAGCGTAATCGCTTAAAAGCTGATGCTATATATTATGAAGGTGATGAAGAGGGCTGTGGTTTAGCGTACTTACTTGTAAACCCTAACTCCAATTATATGATCGGTAGTGGAAGTATTAACTGTGGAATCACGGTTTTACGACATGAATTCGGTCATAATATGGGGGTTAATCATCATGATACCGCTGGGCCAGCACGTGGTTTGGAGCATCCTTTGGGTAGTACGATTATGGGAGGTAATAGTATCTCTTATTTCTCAAGCCCAGATTTATTCCATCCAAAGTATGGATACCAATTAGGGGGTACGAATGATCGTGATGCTGTCACTATGATTAATAAAAATGCTAAAGCAGTGTCGCTATTCAAATAATATATGAAAGTAATTTATATTTTATTGGGTGTAGCAGTTTTTGTGACTGCTACATTTACGTTATATCTAAAACCCGAAAAAGACAAACCATCTGCAAGCTTACAGCAGCATCAAGTTGAAAATGAACTGGGTCAAAATGTTTATGCTCATGACGAACGCCTTAAAAATAAGAATGAGTCATCGAGTTCTCATTTGATGCCTGAGCTTATGCCTGTACTAGAACAAAATGTTGAACGGCATATGATTCTTCCAGAAAGTTTTCAGCATCGGGCTGACACGGGTTATTTATTTAAGTTTAGCCCTGATCAAGTGGCGAGCATGAAAGAGGGCAGTAAATTTCCCTTGAAACTTTTGCAATTTGGTATCAATCGTGTGGCCGAAATTACTGAGATTGAACAAGTTGAGGATGGAATTGTGAGATATAAGGGGCAATTTGAGGATTATCCTGCTGATCTAAACTATTTTACGATTACTCAAAGTATTGAAGATCAATATGCAATTATTAAAGTTTATACAGATAAAGGGTCATATTTTGCTGAAGTAATTAAAGGGATTGGACTCGCTTACCCTGATCAAGTTTTACATGATGATGGGGTTCACGTGCACCAACATACGCATTGATTCATATGCAGACTTGAGATATGGTAATTTTCACAAAATTGTTAAAATTGATTTGTGATTATGCGCCGTAGTACTGTCATCCCATTCGTTTTGATATCGTCGATTCATATGGCTTCTTGCGATCAGTCCACGCAATCAAATCAACTCTTGAAACAGAATGATTCAATAAAAAATCAAGTAACACCTCAATATATTGGTTTATATCAAGGTACTACGCCATGTATGGGGTGTTTTTCGCGTTGTGATGATTGTCCTGGTATGGCTGTTGATTTACAACTTAACGCAGACCAAACGTATGTGTTGTCACGATTAAGTCTAAGCGGTCATAACCAAGCAGAAGAAATCAAAGGTCAGTTCAAATTCATTAATACTGAGAAGTCTTTGATTCAATTAAACGGTGTTCCAACCAGAAATATCATTCTTGTCGATTTGGTCAACAAAATGCTAGAAATTCGTATCGATGGGACTGGTGAGGAATACGAAAATTTTGATGATTTTAGTTTGAATTTAACAGGTTAAATTTTCCCAAGAAAAAAGAGTTGGGTTTAAATTGTTTTTTGAATGTATGAATGATCTGTAACGCATTCACTCTTGCCAAAAAAAACAGTATGCTTAGTCCTGTAATTAGGGAGCATTCATGTATCAGGTTCTTGCGCGTAAATATCGTCCACGTAATTTTTTAGAATTGGTTGGTCAAAACCATGTGTCGCGTGCATTAACCAGTGCTTTAGAGCGTGGTCGACTGCATCATGCTTATCTTTTTACGGGGACGCGTGGCGTTGGTAAAACAACGATTGCAAGGATTCTTGCTAAATGTCTGAACTGTGAAACAGGTGTAACATCTACACCGTGTGAAGTATGCCCAACGTGTACCGCAGTCAATGAAGGTCGATTTATAGACTTAATTGAAATTGACGCAGCCTCCCGAACCAAAGTTGAGGATACACGAGAATTATTGGATAACGTACCTTATGCACCAACGCAAGGTCGTTTTAAAGTGTATCTCATTGATGAAGTACACATGCTGTCCACACATTCTTTCAATGCTTTACTCAAGACACTTGAAGAACCGCCTGAACATGTCAAATTTTTATTTGCGACGACAGATCCTCAAAAACTTCCAATTACGGTTATTTCACGTTGTTTGCAATTTACTTTACGCCCATTGGCGGTTGATGAAATCACTTCACATCTCACACAAATTTTAACTAAAGAATCAATTAATGCGGAAGCTGATGCGATTTGGCAGATCGCTGAGTCAGCACAAGGTTCTTTACGTGATGCACTGTCGCTAACAGATCAAGCAATTGCATATGGGCAAGGTGCGATTCACCACCAAGATGTGAAAGAAATGCTGGGTTTGATTGATCGCACGATTATTTTCGACCTTATTTTGGCGATACATCAAAATCAACGTGCTAAAGTCAGTGCTTTATTACTCCAATTCCGTCAACAAGCACTTGATGTTTCTTTGGTGTTGGATCAACTCATTTCAACTTTACATGAGTTGGCTTTACTCCAATACTTACCAGACTTGAGTTTAAAATATAGTGCTGAGATTAATCAGAAAATTATGCAGCTTTCGAGCATGATTTCTGCTCAAGATCTACAATTGTATTATCAAATTGCATGTAAAGGTCGTGCTGAATTACAAATTGCAGTGACTCAAGAGCAAGGCTTTGAAATGTGTGTGCTCAGGTTGTTGGCATTCCGCCCGATGGCGAATAATGAGCAGCTGACCACTCAAGCACCTCCAGAACAATCAAATGTCTTAAAAGAAGCTGAAAATTTCAATCAGATTTCGACAGAGAATTCAGAATCTATATCGGCTGATCATCAAGAGGCAGGATCGAAAATCAGTTCGCCTGAGAATAATACGAGTTCGATTCAGCGTAGTCGTGATGTAAATGATGAGGAAAATACGGATCTAATCTTATTTCAGCAGATGATGGCATCAGATGATGAGGCTGTTCCTACGGAGTCAGTTCATCCTGAAAAATCTGAATCTGAAAGCTTGCATTCAACAGAATTAAATCATGCGGATGATGTCGGTCAGTCTGTATCTGTTGAAGTGAAACAAGAGAATTTAACCAACTCTGTGGTAGGCAGTGGGGAGATTGAGCTGACTTCATTTGGAGCAAGCTTTAATTCAGAGCCTGTTGAATCTTCTATTGTTGATCAAGACAATATTTTCTTTTTAGAGCCTAAGCCAAGTGAACATTCTGCTGAAAGCGCTGAATTGTCAGTTCAAGAAGAAGGATCATCGAATGGCACTCATTGCCCAAGTCTAGATCTACTTGATGAGAATAAAAATATTGTCGCAGATGCTGGCTTAAAAGGTTTAATGCCTCAAGATATTTTAAGGCTTGAGCCTGTCGAATTGGTAGGTGAATGGGATACTCAAAAGTGGGAATATTGGTTCAGAAATAGTCCATTAACACCTGCGGTACAAGAATTAGCACAACAAGGTCTTATGCAAGGTCAAATTGATGGAACATGTGAATTCTATATCCCTGCAAAATACGAAGCTTTATTGCACTCACTCATTCCGAGTTTAGAAGCAGCACTCAAGCAATCATTTTCAAAATCTCAATTAATCGTAAAATACAACGAACCAAACGGTGAGACGCCTTTCGATCTGCAGGAAAAGCGTAAGCAAAAGGCATATCGACGTGCTGAAGAATTGATTCATCAAGAACCCGTCGTGGAAGACTTGTTAAAAATTTTCGGCGGTGAGCTACATAATATTCAGCTTAAGTCTTAAGTTGATTTCGTCATAAACGTAGTTAAGGCTTCGCGTATTGAGTTTGGTAATTCAATACTTTTACGAGAGTCACGGTCGACAAATACATGCACAAAATAACCTTGAGCAGCAGGCTCTGATTGATTTTTCTTAAATATTGAAATGCTATACGTCACTGAAGATCGTCCAATCTTTTCGATAGCGACAGCAACATCAATCACTTCGGGGTAGGATAGTTCAGAAAAATATGTACATTTTGATTCAACAACGAGTCCAATGATAGGCGAAGTTTTAAAGTCAAATAGTGCGTGTTGAATAAGTAGCGCATTTGCGGCGGTGTCAAAGTAGCTGTAATAAGTGACGTTATTGACATGCCCATACACGTCATTATCAGCCCAACGGGTTTGGATGGGAAAAAAGAATTGATAGTCTGCTCTAGTTTTTTTTGAAATAGTTGTCATATTTTATTCAGAAAGTTGATTAAAGATTTCGAGTCATTTAATGATAAATTGCTTGGTAGATGCTTAAAGCATCAGCATAGCTTAGAGCTCTAGGATTGTTTTGTAAGAGGCGCGTTTGTTGCATCGCATCATTAGCTAACATCTCTAAATCTGATTCTTGTACACCTAGCTCATTGAGTTTTAAGCTCAACCCACTCTGGCTAACATGCCTTTCCATATGATCAATAAATAAATCACATAAGCCATCAGTATTGCCTTTGCTATATGGGTCAATCCATTGCATCAGTTCAGCATAGTATTTCTTCGCTTGAGGTGCATTGAATTTCAGTGTTTCAACAAGCACGATTGCATTGGTATGACCATGCGATAAGTGATAATGCCCGCCCAAAGGATAGGCAAGCGCATGAATAGCTCCAACAGGAGCATTTGCAAATGCTTGTCCAGCCAACATAGAGCCTAAGAGCATTTTTTGGCGCGCTTCTAGGTTTTGGGGTTGCTCTAGAACAAGTTTTAAATTTTGATTCAATAAATCCAATGCTTGTTTAGCGAGCAAATCAGAATAGAAATTTTTCTTTAGTTTTGAGGTGTAGGCTTCAATTGCATGCACCATTGCATCAATTCCTGTTGCTGCAGTGATGTGAGCCGGAAGACCTTGAGTAAAAGTTGCATCTAAAATGGCAGTATCCGCATACAGAACGGGTGAAACAATTCCTGTTTTTGTTGTTTTGCCTGTAGTGACAATAGAGATTGGTGTAACTTCAGAACCCGTACCTGCAGTTGTAGGCACTAAGATAAGTGGTAATCGTGGCGATTGAGCTTGATTGACGCCATATAACTCAGAAATCGTTTGGGTTTGATTGGGGTGTGCAAGTACGGCAATAATTTTTGCCACGTCTAAGGAGCTACCACCGCCAAAACCAATGACTGCATCAATGTGTAAACGTTTTGCTTCATCTACTGCATTTAAGATGACTTCCTCAGGAGGGTCTGCAACGACATCGGAAAAAATACTGAACTCAGTCCCAGTAGCGTTGAAAATGTGAAGAATAGGTTGGTGGAGGTGATGATCAATCATTCCTTGATCTGTGACGAGAAGAACTTTATTAAATCGATGTTGTTTTAAAATTGAGCCAAGCTGTTGAATACTCCCTAAACCAGAAATAATATTCCCGACAGTTTGAAATTGAAATTGGCTCATCACACATCCTTTTTGCGCTTTAAATAAGATTATTGTTTTACAGTTCTATAGGATTCACTCCTTAAATAACTTAACATATGCACTGCGAAAGTATATGTATTTTTGAGGCGAAGATGACGACGAAAATGCCATACAAAATTTTATGTGTATGTTTAGGAAATATTTGTCGTTCCCCAACAGCAGAAGTGGTAATGAAACACTTTGCTGATTTAGAAAAATTAAATATTGAAGTTGATTCAGCTGGAACCAGTAACTACCACCCAAACAAAGCGCCTGATCATCGAAGTCAAAAGCACGCATTGAAACGAGGGTATGATTTATCTTCATTACGTGCGAGACAGATTCGTATTGAAGACTTTAAGGAATTTGATTTAATCTTGGCGATGGATCATGAAAATCTAGTCAATATTCAGAAACTGCAAGTTGAAGCAGCGCAGATATTTCAAAACCATGAATTGCGAGCAAAAATAGAGCTCATGAGTGCCAAGGATCATTCATATTTAAATCAACCCGTACCAGATCCTTACTATGGTGGAGATGATGGCTTTGAGTTGGTCTTAGATCAATGTGAGTCGAACAGTAAAGCATGGATTAGTTACTTAAAACCAATGTTGCAGCAGTCAAACGTTGAGTAAGATAAAAATATGATTGATATTCAAACTAATATACAACTCCAGTCTTTCAATACGTTGAATTTAAATGCTGTTGCATCTCATTATTGTATTGTTCGATCTCTTCAAGATTTGCGAGAAGCAATTCAATTTGCTGAGCAAGCTCAATTAAACATGATGATACTTTCTGGGGGGAGTAATATGCTGCTTCCCGAGTATCTAGATGCTTTGGTTGTTCAATTACATTTAGATGATCTTGTCCTGCTTGCTGAAGATGATACCTATGTAACAATTCGAGTAGGTGCTGGACGTCACTGGCATGAGTTCGTGCTATGGACAACAGAGCAAGGTTTTTATGGATTGCAAAATCTCGCATTGATTCCAGGGTGGGTGGGTGCTGCACCTGTTCAGAACATCGGTGCCTATGGCGTTGAAGTCGGTGAATTTATTGAATTTGTAGAGGCTTTTGATCGTACTAAAAATGAAATCGTACAAATCCAAGCGAGTGATTGTCATTTTTCATATCGACACAGTATTTTTAAAGATCACCCTGAGCGGTTTGTTATTACTGCGGTCATCTTTAAATTACTTAAACACCCACAACTCAAAATGCATTATGGAGATTTAAATGCTGCGATGGGCGATGACATTACGCCATATAATTTACAGCAACAAGTGATCAAAATTCGTCAAAGTAAACTCCCAGATCCTGCAGAATATCCAAATGCAGGGAGCTTTTTTAAAAATCCGATTTTAATTAAAACGAAATTTGAGGAAGTTTTACAGCTTCATCCCACGATTCCACACTATCCTCAAGCGGATGGTTCCGTAAAAGTTGCAGCTGGTTGGTTGATTGACCAATCAGGCTGGAAAGGAAAAAAATTAGGAAAAGTGGGAATGTTTGATCGACAGGCTTTAGTTTTAGTCAATTACGCCGATGCATCTCTCACAGATGTGCAGGCAACCTATCGCTCTGTGCAGCAAGATGTGTTAAATAAGTTTGGTATTTTATTAGAACCTGAGCCTGTTTTGTTCGATCAAAAAGGTTCTATTCAATCTCATTTAGTATAAAAAGGACAGTATGTCTAGAAAACATTGGATGGTGACAACGGTGCGTATGATGGCGATCATATTCGCACTTTTGGGCTGTCTCATGGTTTTCTGGTATACACCATTTTATTCAGCACTTGTTGTGAAATCACTTCACGCATTTGTCCCTATCAAAGTTGACGAAATTGCTGCCAAGAGCCAGCAAATGGCAGCATTAACTGATAAGGAGGATTTGGAGCCTGGTTCAAGATTGTGGATTGCAAGACAAGCTTATCTCAAACTTATTGAAGAACAATTGAATGATCAAGGGGCTGAACAGCTTGCTGAAATTCAAACTCGCTATGTTTTATTAAAACAAAAAATTAAAGATGAATTGCTTATAGATGTAAATACAAAGAATGAAACTAAAGAGGATGTTGTCTTCGCAATTGATCAGCCTGATTCAGCCAGTGATGTTGCCATAAGCCAAACTGATTCAACAAACTCATCCATCAATGAAGAAAAAAATCAGCGCTTGGCTTTAATGGAAAAATATGAATTTTTCCTTAGAAATCATCCCTTAGAAGAAGACGATGTTCAAACATTAGATCCGCAAATCTACAAAGATATCGCGTTGATTCAAAATGAAAATAAAACTTTATCAAATCAACAGGATAAACCTTATGCGATAGTAGTGTTGGGTGGAGGGTTGACGCTAGGGGATAATAAAATTGATATCGTAGTTAATGATTATACACGCTCTAGACTAGAAAAAACACTTGAGATTGAGAAGCAAACGGATTTACCTATTGTGTTGAGTGGTGTTGAAGCACCGTACATGCAAGCTTGGCTAGCATCGCGTGGCGTAGAAGCGAATCTATTAGAGCAACGCAGCATGAATACCTGTGAGAATACACGCTTTAGTTCATTATTATTACAAAAAAAAGGAGGAGCGCCGACAGTGATTCTGATTACCGATCGTTATCATATGACACGTACGCGACGTCTTTTTGCTTTGAACGGTATCAAGACAATTCCTGTTGAAGCGCCTATGCCTACAATGCTGACAACATGGCGTCCTAGCCAATTAAATTACGATCACAGTCGTCGTGCAAATTATGAATTACTTGCCACGATCAGAGATGTAATGTTTGGCTCTAGCAGTTGTCGGGAGGTGCCATAATGTCTGATATTCCATTTCTGAATCCAAATGTGTTGAAACAACTCGATTTACCTATTCCGAATCGAGAACAAACACCACTAAGGTTGGAACCTTTAAACTTAAATCGACCTTATTCTCCTTCGAAAGAGATTCAAGCTTATCGTCATCTTTACGCACTTGATCGTCTTGAAGCGAATTATTGGCAGGGTTATATCAAAATGCCTTTGTTCAAACTTCATGTGCAGGTGTATCAACCTCGCATAGAGCAGGTGAAAGGTACTGTATTCTTATTGCATGGCTATTTGGAACACAGTGGGATTTACCAACCAATTATTGGTGAATTGCTGGATCAAGGGTTTAGTGTTTTAACTTATGACTTGCCTGGACATGGGTTAAGTGATGGCAATGCTGCCAGCATTCAGAACTTTGATCATTATCAGCAAGTACTCCATGCGGTTCACCAATATGTAAAACAAGCTGATCAATTGCCTAAACCATGGCTAGGTATCGGACAGAGTACTGGTGGTGCAATTTGGATGCATCATTTGTTGGAGTTTGCTGAACAACGTAAAAATCCAATTGTAGAACGCGTATTACTCTTGTCGCCATTAGTCAGACCTGCAAAAACAGCATGGTGGCATAATCCAGTAGGCTTGGGCATCATTCGCCGTATTAAACGTGAAGTTCCGAGACATTTTAAACGCAATAATCACAATCCTGAATTTTTAAGATTTGTACGTCTAAAAGATCCACTACAACCGCGTATGATGGGGATGGATTGGATATTAGCAATGTCAAAGTGGATGTTGGAAATGGAAAATCGACCTGCATGCCGAATTCCAGTTTGGCTCGCTCAAGGTGCTCAAGATCAAACCGTAGACTGGCGTTATAATATCGAATTTATACGCAGAAAGTTTCGCCTTCAGACCTTGCTCATGTTAGAGGAGGGATCTCATCAGTTGATCAATGAGCGTGCGGATATACGGGCAGCATTAACGGGTTTAATCCCAGCATTCTTACATGCGCAAAGTCATAAAGGATACTTTTAAAATAAAGGTGCTGATTTCAGCACCTTTTTGATGAAACTAGAATTTGCTGGCATCTGCCAAATTCCACATTCTGAAATAGAAATTTTCTTCGTCTTTATCTTTACAGTTCAATAGTTGACCCGATTCTAACCAAAAATGTAATTGAGCATAATTTTTGATTTCACGATCATTTATACGTTGCGCGAGATGATGAGCTTTAATTTCGCTCGGATGATTTAAACCTGCAGCTGCTATCATTTCCGCCAGTGCATGCAATGTATTTTTGTGGAAATTATAAACACGTTCTGCTTTCGTTGGTACATGGACTGCTTTTTGGCGCTCAGCATCTTGTGTTGCAACCCCAACTGGACACTGATTGGTATGGCAACTTTGAGCTTGGATACAACCGACAGCAAACATAAATCCACGAGCTGAATTCACCCAATCTGCACCTAAGGCAAAGGTACTTGCAATATCAAAAGCACTGATGATTTTACCACTTGCACCAATTTTTACTTTATCTCTTAATCCAGCACCTACTAAGGTATTGTGTGCAAACAAGAGCGCTTCACGCAGTGGTGTTCCGATATTATCGCTAAATTCAATCGGTGCAGCACCGGTTCCACCTTCTGATCCATCTACGACGATAAAATCAGGAACAATATTGGTTTCAAGCATCGCTTTGACAATACTCATAAATTGCCAAGGCTGTCCGATACATAATTTGAATCCAACAGGTTTACCACCTGATAGTTCACGTAACTTTTGAATAAAATGCATCATTTCAATCGGTGTATTAAAGCTAGGGTGGCTTGGCGGGGAAATACAATCGCGATCACGAGGAACACCACGAATCTTCGAAATTTCTTCTGTAATCTTATGTTTGGGTAAAATACCGCCGTGACCTGGTTTTGCACCTTGAGACAGTTTTAGCTCAATCATTTTGATATTGGGATGTTTGGCTTGAGCTTTAAATTTTTCAGGATCAAATAGACCGTCTTCAGTTCGACAACCAAAATATCCACTGGCGATTTGCCAAACAATATCTCCATTATTTTCAAGATGGTAGGGGCTTAGGCTTCCTTCGCCAGTATCATGATAGAACTGACCCATGTGGGCACCGAGATTAAGTGCGCGTATTGCATTAGCACTTAAACTCCCAAAACTCATGGCTGAGATATTCATGATTGATGCACTATAAGGTTGAGCGCACTGATCATTACCCACTTTAATACGGAAGGTGCTGGTATCAGCTGGGAGTTTCGGTGCAAGAGAGTGAGTAATGAAACGATAGTCATCTTGATATACATCAATAATTGAACCAAAAGGCTTATCAGCATTTTCATTCTTTGCACGCTGATAAACTAAGCTACGTTGCATTCTTGAAAAGGGTAAAGCGTCTTGGTCTGATTCAATAAAATATTGACGAATTTCGGGTCTGAAATCTTCAAATAAGAAGCGAAAATGCCCCATGATTGGGTAGTTCTTTAAAATTGAATGTTTATTTTGAAGTACATCATATAGGCCTAAGACACTGAGTAAACTGGTCAGTAGCCAAATAATATTAATGACACTGTCGGATAGAAAATAATAAATATAATGGGGGCTGTAAAATAGCCTAAGCCACGTAATACTCAGGGCGATGATAATACATGCGAACCATACAGAATGTCTTGAAAAAAAAGTGTTCAGTAATTTATGTCTTATTGCTTGAGCAGGACTTGCCATTTTTATTTTCCATCGTTCTTTACTGTAATTACCTTACGAACTTCTATGGAATCAGACAAGTAGTGAATTGTTAGCTTACAGCTGTAAGCTAACAATTTATATTTATAGGTTTAGTTTTCTTCCGAAGGAAGCAACATAATGATCGAACTATTCAAGAGTTCAGCGAGATCTTCAAGAATATGTTGATCATATAAACTTTCATCTAAAGCGATCATTTCACCATCAGCGATACGTTTTAAATGAGGTTTAAATTCTTCGGAGATACATAAGCGCTCTCCATTTGCCCAAAAGTTAAGTTCATCATTGAAGTTGCTATACAGCAAACGTGAAGCAGGTTCGATTTTTAATAAATAACCTTCTTCAAGTGCTTCTTCTAAATCACCTGTTCCAATTTCGTCATTTTCTGGAATATTGTTAGGATAACCAGGTTGCGAAGCGAGACACATGATTGCTTCATTTAGCATCTCAGGATTTTGCAGTTGAGCTAAAAGTTGTTCGCGCAAATAGCTAAGCTCATGATCTGAAATTTCGCCGACAGCAGTGCTGACAGAGCGTGTGATATCTAATAATGGTTTTTTCAGTTGCTCTTGTTCTGAAAAAGAATCACCAAGACTATCCATCATGTCTGAGATATTTGGCATGCGGAAACCGAAAGAATAGGTTAAACACTCATCTTCAGCTACGCCATAATGAGAAAGACCAGGTGGGACATATAGTAAATCTCCTGGCGCCAAAACTTCATCAAAATGAACTTCCATTTCTTGCAAAAGTTTTAAAGGCTGACCTGCAACGAGTGCTGTCTGTTCATCACACATTTGGCCTAATTGCCAACGGCGATGTCCGTAACCTTGAACTAAAAATACATCATAAAAATCGAAGTGTTTACCGACAGAACCACCTTGTGGTGCGTAAGACACCATAATATCTTCACGACGCCATTGAGGAATAAAAGGAAATTTTTTCCATAACTCAGCAAGATCAAACGAATAGTGATCGACCGCTTGAACGAGTAGTGTCCATAATTTTGGCATTTTTTGGAAGTCTGCTTTGAGCAGTGGCGATGACTTCACATTCCATTGATTAGGGTCACGATCTTTTTGTTTGATCAAACGTGCAGTCACGTTTTCATCGAGTGCAAGCTCCATAACATCATTGGGTTCAAGTAAACCCACAATTTCAGGAACTGCATTACGAACGAGGAGCGGTTTTTTTTGCCAATATTCCGTAAGGAATTGTTCAGCGCTAATACCGCCGAGAACGTCTAAAGTTTGGGACATAATAAGGACTACAATTTAGTTTGGCTTATTGTCCCTTGAACGATGCAAGTTCTGCAAGTGACACGGCTTTAAAAGCGCATGTTTTCTTGCTTATGGATGATACAAATGAATATGAAAAAAATGAATATAGCTATTTTAAAGAAATAATTAATTTACACTTTGAGGGGAATTTCATATCGTATAACAGCCATTATGTTAAATGAGGCAGATTTATTGAATCAAATATTAACTAAACTAATCATCATCAAAAGGGCTTTCAGCACTAAAACTATTTATACAGGCTTTGGATGTATATAGAAGCCCACCTCCTGAAGAATGAATGCTGACCAAGAAGTCTTTTGTTTCGAAAATTTCAGGAGGGGGTATAAGGTATATTTTTTCTTGAACTACAAATCTGTAGACTAAGTTAAGTAAAAAAAGTGCGCTAGCTGAGTCTAATAGATTTTTTAAGTTCGCGAGATTTCTATTAATCTCACGATCATGCTTAATTTTATTATGGTGATTCCACCATAAAATTGTTTCATCGCTATCTATCTTATCAAATGGAGTGAATTTTAAAGATGTATATTTAATTTTTACGTCAGACTTTAAGAGAGATAGACTTTGTAGTTGTGTTTCATCTTTATAGTATTCACGAAAATCTCTAAAGTTGAATGAATTACCAATATTAGATGTACAAGCCTTAAAAATAGCTTCAATTTCTGAACAAATTGTAAGATACAAATTCATTATTTCTATAGAAAAAGTTTCATTGTTTCTAATGTCAAAATCTACGTGAGTACTAAATTCTTTTAGTTTTTTTTCTATATGTAGAAATCTATTCCAGTAGTTATCATGCATATGTATCCCCCTAAAGATATTATCCAAAATTGAAAAAAACTTTAACAATGATAACTTAAACTAAGATAATGGATGTTATACAAAGTTTCTTAACTTGTTCATGTAATTCATATTCTTAACTTGAAATGAACAACCCAAATATGATCATTTGAACTTTTTTACAATTTCTATGTTTTGAGATCGCTTATCGATCAATTTTCCACAGCTTTGTGTAGATAAATTAATTTAGCTCAGTTGTAATTATTTGAGCTAAAAATAGGGTATTTATTTCATTCATCAGTTGCTAGTAACAAATAATTCCAAAAAAACCGAGTCATTGAACTCGGTCTTATTTATTAATAAGCAACGTATCAAGGCACTAGAATTTTCAATTCACGTAAAATCTTACACAATTGGATCATCGGCATACCCATTAAAGTTGTTTGATCCTGACCGATCATTTCTTCAAATAAGCTGATGCCCAAACTTTCGCATTTGAAACTTCCAGCACACTGTAAAGGTTGTTCAAGTGCGACATAACGCTGAATTTCTTCCAGATTCAAATGCCTAAATTTGACCTTATAATGTTCAACAATGGTTTCTTCAAACCCAGATGAAGCGTGTTGAACACTCAATGCCGTACTGAAATAAACAATTTTTCCTGAATTTGCTTGAAGTTGTTTGATTGCTTTTTCAGGAGATAAAGGTTTTCCAATAAATATGTCAGGTGCGCCTTCACGCCAAGCCACCTGATCAGAACCGATAACGATCGCATCTGGATCTTTCTCAGCAAAATATTTTGCTTTTTCATATGCAAGTCGATAGGCAAGATCATCGGCATGGCTTTCCCCACGCGGAGTCTCATCGATATCGGGTGATATTTGTTCAAAATCGATATGTAATCGATTAAGTAGTTCCTTACGTGTCTGACTGCCAGAAGCTAAAATAATTCTTGCTGACGTTGAAGCAACATGATGATTCATTACACTGAGAATTCCATTAAAATGTCAATCGGGACATAAGCAAGTACTGATTGATGACAAGCCTGAAGTTTTAAATTCGGTGCCATATCATTCTGATAAGCTTCAACCCAGCGCGTCACACAAATACACCAGAAATCACCAGGCTTTAAACCGGGAAAACCAACTTCGGGTAGTGGTGTTGTCAAATCATTCCCAATTCGTTGCGAGAAACTTAAGAATTCAGACGTCATTTCGGCACAGACTGTATGTTGACCTAAATCAGAGGGCGCAGTGTGGCAAAAACCATTTCTGAAATATCCTGTAATAGGATCAAAACAACAACTGGCGAGCGGTTCGCCGAAAACATTTAAACGATTAATACTTGGATCTGGATGGATAGACATAGCAACACTTTGTGGTTCGACTCCATCTATCATAATCAAATCTAAAGATTTCTACAGCTTTTCTGAAATTTTACTCACCTTTTTTAGCATAATCATTTAGAATCTATGCGGTTTTGATATCTATAAAGTGAGCTATACATGAACTTTCAGCGTATGACTGACCTCGATTTAGCAGGTAAACGTGTTCTGATCCGTGAAGACTTAAACGTTCCTGTTAAAAATGGTGTGATTACGAGTGATGCACGTTTACGCGCTGCATTACCAACAATTAAAGCCGCTCTTGAAAAAGGCGCAGCAGTAATGGTTTATTCTCACCTTGGTCGTCCAGTTGAAGGTGAGCCTAAAGTTGAACAATCACTTGCACCTGTTGCTGCCTACTTAACTGAAGCATTGGGTCAAGAAGTTAAATTACTCACTGAATATTTGGATGGTGTTGAAGTTGCACCAGGCCAAGTTGTGTTACTCGAAAACTGTCGCTTTAACACAGGCGAAAAGAAAAATAATCCAGAGTTGGCAGCAAAATATGCAGCACTTTGTGATGTGTTTGTGATGGATGCATTTGGTACTGCACATCGTGCAGAAGCATCAACAGAAGGTGTGGCTCGTCTTGCTAAAGTTGCAGCAGCAGGTCCATTACTTGCCGCTGAATTAGATGCACTTGGTCGTGCGCTTCAGACGCCTGAAAAACCAATGGTTGCTATTGTAGCGGGTTCAAAAGTATCGACTAAACTAGATGTTTTAACATCGTTATCAGTTATTTGTGATCAGCTCATTGTCGGTGGTGGTATAGCGAATACATTCTTAGCAGCTGCGGGCTATAACGTTGGTAAATCACTTTGTGAAAATGACTTAATCGATACAGCTAAAGCAATTGCTGCGAAAGTATCGGTTCCATTGCCAACAGATGTTGTTGTTGCTGACGCATCAGAAATTAACTTTGATGACTTCCTTGGCTCATTAGCGGCAGCAAAAGCCGTAGTGAAAAAAGTTGAAGATGTTGCTGACAATGACATGATTCTTGATGTTGGTCCAGAAACAGCTCAAGCATTTGCTGAAATTTTAAAAACTTCAAAAACAATTCTTTGGAATGGTCCAGTAGGCGTATTTGAGGTTGATCAATTTGGTGAGGGCACGAAAGCGCTATCTTTAGCGATTGCAGAATCTGAAGGTTTCTCTATCGCCGGTGGTGGTGATACTTTAGCTGCGATTGATAAGTATGAAGTTGCTGACAAAATTGGTTATATCTCAACGGGTGGTGGTGCTTTCCTTGAATTTGTAGAAGGCAAGACATTACCAGCAGTCGCTGTTCTACTTGAACGCGCTTAATTGGATTTAAGAAAAAAGACCTTCTAAGAAGGTCTTTTTTTATGACTAATTTTCGTCATGAAAATGAAATAATTTTGAAATATTATGATCATAATCTGATTTATCATGCGGAATAACATCATGAAATTACAATTAGGCGTAATTGCACTATTGGCTGCTACTCTTGCTATGACGGCTTGTTCTAAACAAGAAAGTGCACCAGCTGCAGATCAAACATCAACATCAGAAGTTGCTGTTGAAGCATCAGATATTAGTGCTGAACAACAAGCGGCTATCGATGCTATTGATCAGCCATTACAAGATGAAAATAATACTGATGTTCCTGAAGAAGTTGCAAATGCACCTGCTGATCAAGCAACGGCGGAGTGATTTCGTACATCAATCAGTACTAAATCGAAAATCTCCCTGCAATTGCAGGGATTTTTTATGAAATACTGTCAATTGTTGCTGAATTGAAACACAGGTCAGGTTAGAATATGGAGCATTACCTGGGAGGAAATTATGGCTCTTATTTCAATGCGCCAGCTCTTGGATCACGCCGCAGAACATAGTTACGGCGTACCAGCGTTTAACGTAAACAACTTAGAACAAATGCGCGCGATTATGTTAGCCGCAGATGAAACAAATTCACCTGTTATTGTTCAAGCATCTGCTGGTGCTCGTAAATATGCTGGTGCTCCATTCTTACGCCATCTTATTTTGGCTGCAATCGAAGAATGGCCACACATTCCAGTTGTGATGCACCAAGACCATGGTACTGATCCTGACGTTTGCCAACGCTCAATCCAATTAGGCTTTTCATCAGTAATGATGGATGGTTCATTAGGTGCAGATGGTAAAACACCAACAACTTATGATTACAACGTAGATGTAACTCGTCGTGTTGTTCAAATGGCACATGCGTGTGGTGTATCTGTAGAAGGTGAGATTGGTTGCCTAGGTAGCCTTGAAACTGGTCTGGCTGGTGAAGAGGATGGTGTTGGCGCTGAAGGTGTTCTAGATCATTCACAACTGCTTACTTCGGTTGAAGAGGCGACTCAATTTGTCGCTGATACTAACGTTGATGCGTTAGCAATTGCAGTTGGTACTTCACACGGCGCTTATAAATTTACGCGTCCACCTACAGGTGATATTTTAGCGATCGATCGTATTAAAGAGATCCACGCTGCACTTCCAAATACTCATCTTGTAATGCATGGTTCAAGTTCAGTTCCACAAGAATGGTTAGCGATTATTAACCAATACGGTGGTGACATCAAAGAAACTTATGGTGTTCCTGTTGAGCAGTTGGTTGAAGCAATTAAACACGGTGTACGTAAAATCAATATCGACACTGACTTACGTTTAGCTTCAACAGGTGCTATGCGTCGTATGATGGCTGAAAAACCAAGCGAATTTGATCCACGTAAATTCTTTGCTCAAACTGTTGAAGCAATGAAGCAAATCTGTGTAGATCGTTATACTGCATTTGGCACAGCAGGTCATGCTGACAAGATTCGTCCAATTTCTTTAGAGAAAATGGTAGATCGTTATAAATAATTAATAAAATTATTTATAATTTTAAAAAGCCCACAGTGATTGTGGGCTTTTTCTTGAATAAAAAAATAAGAGCAAATTATGGAACTGATTTTTTCAGCAGCTTTGTGCAGCGTACTAGTATCGATTTTACTGAAGTTTAGTAAATCTCGTGGATTTGATGACATGCAAATGATTGCATGGAATTATGCTATCGCCACGATACTCTGTTTTTTTTGGTTTAAGCCAGATCTCTACCAAATATCATTAACCTCCACACCTTGGTGGCTTATTGGGTTGTTGGGAATAGCTTTACCCTCAATATTCTTGCTGCTTTCCAAATCACTTGATCAAGCTGGAATTATCAGAACTGAAATCGCGCAAAGATTATCCGTTGTTCTTTCATTGTTGGCAGCCTATTTTCTTTTCCAAGAAAAATTTAGCACCCTGAAATTGATTGGTATTGCATTGGGTTTGGGTGCAATTGTTTTGATCATTTTCTCTAAAACATCAACACCAACATTGCAAACAAAAAAAGCAGGAATGTATTTGTTTGCAGTTTGGCTTGGCTATGCGCTCGTAGATGTCCTGTTAAAATACAGTACAAGTCTAGGGTTAAAATTTGCAGTCAGTTTAAACTTGATGTTTGTGTTTGCTTTCATTATTTCCATGGGATATTTGTCCCTGCGTCAAACATCATGGACTTTGCAAAATTTTCTTGCTGGACTAAGTTTAGGTGTATTGAATTTTGCCAATATTGCACTTTATGTGAAAGCACATATGTTGTTAAAGGATTCACCCACAATTGTATTCGCTGGCATGAATATTTTGGTCGTAGTGTTAGGTGTGATCGCAGGTATATTAGTTTTTAAAGAAAAAATAACCCTAAAAAACAGCTTAGGTATTCTGTTAGCGATCACAGGGGTGCTGTGTTTAGCATTCGCAATTTAACTGTGAACTTGCATACATTCTGTTTAATCATATAGTCGATAGATTCCACTAAAGCGCTCACAGCCTGTTTGCTCAGTTGAGACAATCAGTAATGATTTTTCATATTTGAGTTTGTACTGACAATCATGCTCATTATCAATAATTTCGTGTTTGTTTTGAGTGGTTGTATAAGCCAATAATGGGATGGTCTGGGTTTCTAGGCGATTGTTAGGGCTACGATAAGCAATACCTTCAATTTTAACGCGATCCTTGCTCAATTGATGAATCTTAAGGTGTACAGGTTGCGCTGCAATTTTACCTTGTTCAAACTTAATGTAATGTTGAGTGAGTGTTTGATTCATCGACATGTAAAAGTTTAAATCATCAATGCGTTGATTGATTTGTAATGACGCACAATTTTTATTTTTACACTGCTGCAGTCGATTCAGCCAAAGCTGTTGTGTATCTTGAATTAATCGAGTTGGAGCATCGGTAACTAAGTAGGATGTTAAAAAGCGTTCATTCAATTCATCTCTCAAAGATGAAAAATCAACAGCACAAATCATGGAATTTTTAAAACTTGATTGAGGCTTATCGCATTGAATAAGTTGTGCCTGTGCGACAGAAACACTGCTTAATCCAATGAAAAAGATAGAAATTAAAGGTTTCATCCAACTTGATACGCTTTTTGACAACATCATCGCTTATACTTTCAAATGTTTGCGCATCTACTATAGCGAACAAGAATCAAAGAATACAAGATTTCATTTTCAAAAACTGTGTAAAGGAGTTCAATGTGAGCTTAGCTATTCGTATAGGTCAAGGTATTGATGTTCATGCTTTTGAGGAAGGCGATTATGTCACATTGGCTGGTATTCGTATTCCGCATACACATGGTTTGAAAGCACACTCTGATGGAGATGTAGTTTTACATGCACTTTGTGATGCATTGTTGGGTGCTTTAGCGCTCGGTGATATTGGACAGCACTTTCCAGATACTGATGAACAGTTCAAAGGCGCGGACAGTAAGGTTTTATTAAAGCATGTTTATCAGTTGATATTGGATCGTGGTTATCAACTGAATAACGTGGATATTACAGTGGCTTGTGAGCGTCCAAAATTAGCGAAACATAATTTGGATATGCGTCAAAGTATTGCAGATGTACTTGATGTGGATATCAATCAGATTAGTATTAAAGCCACTACCACTGAAAAATTAGGGTTTACTGGTCGTCAGGAAGGAATCCTGTCTACAGCGACCGTATTAATTAGTCATCAATGAGCAATTTCGATCATTCAAAGTTTTGCGCTTTCATCAAAGAGGCTTGCAGTTCTTGAGTAGCTTTACGTCCTTGCAACTGTAAGCCGACCGCGTGCATTAAGCCAGTCCAAGTGTTGTTGGGTTCCCATACTTGGTGTAATAGCTCATGTGCAGTAGGTAAATCCATATTCATATAATGTAGTCGGTACAGATAGATTAATGAACTACATTGATGATTTTTGGTGCAATGTATCCAGACCATTTTCTCTTTCACGAGATGATCGATCAGATCGAGTACAAATAAACATTGATCATCATGTGGAAATTCTGGATCAATAGGGACTTGGATGTAGTTAAGACCAATTTCAGCACTTACGCGATCTTCATGATTTAAATTCGGTGTAGCATCAGTAAAAGCGAGATTAATGATAGTATCGATACCATAAGCTTTAATCGATTTAAGTTGTTCTTCGTTTGGCTGACCTGAGCTAAACAAATGCTCATGAACAAATTGAAAATGGGGGATTGAGCTAAGTTCTTTTTCGAGTTGATCCATGATTTAACCTTATAAAAAACGCCATCGTGTGATGGCGTTTTATCTGATTAACGTTGTGGTAGAACGTCTTTCAAAGCTGCATCCATTTCCAACAAAACTTTTTCAGTTGTTTCCCAATCGATGCATCCATCTGTAACAGACTTACCATACTCTAAATCGCAAAGATTTGCAGGAATATCTTGGCGGCCACCTTTTAAATGACTTTCAACCATAATACCTACGATCGATTTATTGCCATCTAAAATTTGTTCAGTGATATTTTTTAGAACCAATGGCTGAAGGTATGGGTCTTTATTAGAATTGGCATGACTCGCATCAATCATGATCTTGTTACTTACTTTTGCTTTCGCCAATGCATTTTCAGCTTCTGCTACAGAGCCAGCATCATAATTCGGTTTGCCATTACCACCACGTAACACGACATGGGCATATTGGTTGCCTTTAGTACGAATGACCGAAACTTGACCTTGGTCATTTAAGCCAAGGAAACTATGACCATGTTTTACAGATTGCATCGCATTGGTCGCAACAGTGAGACCGCCATCCGTACCATTTTTAAAGCCAACTGGAGATGATAAACCTGAAGACATCTCTCGGTGTGTTTGGCTCTCTGTTGTACGTGCACCGATTGCTGACCAAGAAATTAAGTCTTGGTAGTACTGTGGAGAGTTTGGATCAAGCGCTTCAGTTGCGCATGGCAGGCCTTTCTCATTGAGTTCAAGCAATAATTTACGGCCTAAACGTAAACCTTTTTCAATATTGAAAGAGTCATTCATGTCAGGGTCATTAATTAAGCCTTTCCAACCCACTGTTGTACGAGGCTTCTCGAAATACACGCGCATGATGATATAAAGCGTGTCTTTCACTTTTTCGCTTAAAACTTTTAAACGATCAGCATAATCATGAGCTGCTGCAGGATCGTGAATAGAGCACGGTCCAATGACTACGAATAAACGTTTGTCGTTGCCATCTAAGATATTACGTACAGTTTCACGACCTTTTAGGACTGTTTGGTATGCATTATCAGTTAACGGTAATTCTGTTTTTAATTCAGCAGGAGTAACAAGAGGCTGAATGCTTTGTACATTCACGTCATCAATGTCGTTTTGGGTGATAGAATTTGACTGTAAAGTATTCATTGCCGTCACTGGTTCGTTTTTACAAGAAAATGTTCAATCTATTGAATATAGCATGATTCAGTAGATCATTTGTTATCAAAAAGTTGAATGGATTTAATAAAAAAAAGTAATGAAATTGTCTTTTTGGTATTAATCAGAGTTTCTACTTGTATTGTATAGAATGATTTAATTTTTGAAAATTATTAAATTGAATAAATCATTTAATTTCACCTCAGTGAATTATACAGCTTCACTGAGGTTACAGTTTGAACATGATATTAATTAAGACTGGGCTTGAGTTGAGGTTTCAATAACTGCCTCAGGTGCGGTCACAGGTTTCGCTTTGACTGGATTAAGCATGAAGTTAACACCAATGGCAAATAAGGTGATGCCCAGTACCTTGCGAATAATTTTTTCAGGTAAATGGGAGCTCACCAGCGTACCAACGATGATTGCAGGAATCGATCCGACTAAAAGCCACATTAATAAATTGAAATCCACATTACCTGAATTCATATGCCCCATACCTGCCACGAGCGTCAGTAAAACTGCATGTACAACGTCAGAACCAATAATTCTAATCATAGGTAAATTAGGGAACATGATGATCAGCGCCATAATGCCGAATGCACCCGCGCCAACTGAAGATAAGGTCACAAAAATACCCAGTACAATACCCATTAAAGCTATATATAAACGCTTCTGCTTTAATTTTTCTCGAGTTAATTCAACTTCCTGTTCAGTAACTTCTTTGGAAAATTTTTTGAAGAATTTTTCTACCTGTGTACGGAATACAATTGAAATACCAGTAATGGTCAGCATAAAGCCTAAGACCATCGTGAGAATGGCTTTGTAATGTGTGGATTGACTCAAATAGTTGTCTAAAACCCAAGTTGTGGCTAAAGAGGCTGGAATACTTCCGATCGCGAGCCAAATGACGATAGGCCAAACAATATTAAGTTTTTTTGCATGTACAAAAGAGCCGCAAAACTTAGAAATCGCGGCATAAAGTAGATCTGTACCAATCGCAATATGTGGTTCAATTTTAAATAAACCAATCAAGATAGGGGTCATAAGTGAGCCACCACCCACGCCAGTGACCCCTACACAGAAACCAACTAAAACACCTGCTAAAATATATTCAATAGAACCGTACATCGTTTGTGCTACTTATCAGAAAACCGGCATATCTTATGATTTTTGAATATAAGCTGTTGTCTTGATTATTCATTTACTTATTCAAAAATAAGATAAAGCATTGCTAAGTTAAGATATTTCAAGAACTCAATCTGTTATGAGCTGCTTATGTTAAGATACTTGTAGAGCATGAGAGAGGATATTCATTTGCAAAATCGAAAACTTAGAATTGGCATTGTGGTTGGTGAAGTTTCAGGTGATACCTTAGGCGCCAAATTAATACGTCGTTTTCGAGAGCAGGGAATTGATGCTGAATTTGAAGGAATTGGCGGTCCTCAAATGATTGCAGAGGGTTTTAAAAGCTATTATGCGATGGATATTCTATCGGTGATGGGAATTGTTGAAGTATTAAAAGATATTAAAAAACTTTTTGCGGTTCGAGATGGCTTGGTTGATCAATGGACTAAACAACCTGTTGATATTTTTATAGGGATTGACGCACCAGATTTTAACTTACGCTTAGCAAAAAAAATAAAGCAAAAATCGTTGCCAATTAAGACTGTTCAATATGTGAGTCCTTCAGTTTGGGCATGGCGTCAAGGTCGTGTTCATGGGATTAAAGCCTCAATTGACTTGGTGCTTTGCCTATTCCCATTCGAAAAAACTTTTTATGATCGATTTAATGTGCCAGCGGTATTTGTTGGACATCCTCTCGCTAATCAATTACCGCTGGAAAATCCTATACTCGATGCAAAGCAGGCGCTTGGTTTAAATCCTGCACAAAAACATATCGCATTACTGCCTGGAAGTCGTCGTGGTGAAGTTGATAAGTTAGGGCCGCTTGTATTAGATGCAGCGAAGATTGTCCATCAAAAATATCCTGAGTATCAATTTTTAATTCCAGCCATCAATGAGGCTCGTAAACAACAAATTGAGCAGATCTTAATAGGTTACCCAGATAGGCTCAGAGATAATATCAAGTTAATGGAAAATATTGATGCGGAATCTAAAATAGGTCGGATGGTCATGGATGCCAGTGATATTGTGGCGTTGGCATCGGGTACTGCAACACTTGAGGCGATGTTATTGCATCGTCCCATGGTGACTTTTTATAAATTAAATAGTTTGACCTACTGGATTGCGAAACTTTTAGTGAAAATTCCTTATTATTCTTTACCTAATATTATTGCAGGTAAAAAAGTAATTCAGGAGTTAATCCAGAATGATGCAACTCCAGAAAACTTAGCACATGAGATTGAGTTGTTGATGAATATCGAAAACTCAAAAATACAATCTATGCAATTGTTGACGATGCACAAGCAACTATTGTCGGATCAAAATGAAGATCCAGTGCACGCAATTCTATCTATCCTTTAAAAAAAGCCTCATATTGAGGCTTTATTGATTTAGCATTATGAATCAGCACGAATTTTTAATTCATAACCCGTATATTTGCGTATATTGATTACACCTGTGTCCATAATCAGATATTGTCCTTTGATACCGTGCAGTTTTCCACGTATGACTGGCGTTTTGTCTAAGTTATGCGATTTAATTTTTTCAGGATATTGATCGACAGGATAAATGAATTCACGAGGAAGTTCGTTTTCTAAAATTTCTACATTTTCATTGAAATCTAGGCTCATGCTGAACTCATCTCGAATAGTTTCAATTTGAGGTTCAAACTCCGTGAGCAATTCATCTCTGATCTCTAACAAATTTACCTTTTCCGCTTCACCTTTCAGCAATTTTCTCCAGTCTGTTTTATCAGCGACTTGCGTACCAAACATGACTTCAAGTTGTCCTGATAACCGACGAGAGCCCACTTTCATAATAGGTAAAGCTTGGGTAGCCCCTTGATCTAGCCAACGTGTTGGCATTTGACCTAAACGGGTAATGCCAACCTTTAATGCACTTGAATTGGCAAGATAGACAATATGGGGTTGAAAGCATACTTCTTGAGCAAAGCTTTCTTCACGACAAGTCCCTAAATGGTAATGGCATGTTTCTGGCTTCATAATACACATATCACAGGCTGCTTTCGTTTTCATGCATTTAAAGCAGTGACCTTGGGAGTATGATTTTGGTGTTTTATTCCCACAGGAAACACAGTAAATTTTGCCGGTCCATTCAATTTCAATTTCTTGACCTAAGTTGAACGGGAGATTGATTTCTGAACGATCTAAAATAAATTTATATTCAACATTTGCCTGTTGTGTTTGTTGTTCAGTTACACTTAGGTTGGTTAAACCAGCGTGCATTTTATGACAAATGCCCTGTAATTCCATGCTTTAATCTCACTCAAATAAGGTGCAGCTCATGGCTGAGAAAAATGTCATCACGTCAATGCTAGACGATTTATCTAAAGAACAGCCAATTCAAACTGCCGTATGTCTTGGTCAGGATCTCAGCCAAGACTATGCTCAAACAATCCAATGGAATCATTTTAACGTAACTGAATTTTTAATGCTTCCTTTTCAGCAACGCTATGATCTAGGTGTTGTGATTTTAAATAATGAACAGATGGATACACTATCAACCCATCATAAATCACAAATGCTGGTAAAACTGCGTGATTTAATGGCAAAAAGAATCGTCGTGTTGAGTCATATTGCAGATGAACAATTATTAAGAAGTCTGGGATTCACGCAGCTCATTGAGCAAAAAAATACAGACCAAGATTTCGCCTTATGGCAATTCAATATTTTGAATTATAAGCATGTGCCAGATTGGTTTAATTCTAAGTTTTGGGCTAATCCAGAAAATTGGAATAAGTTTCGATGGTAATGGCAAACTTTGAGTTTATCAAAACACAACAATTTCAATGTACAAAGCCATGTTTTTAACGATATGCTGATCAATGAAAATAAGAATGTAAAGGTGTTTTGATGACAAATTTAAGTAATATCGTTGAAGTTTTAGCGAAACAGGCTTTAGGCGGTAATCCACAATCTAATCAATCGGGATTGGGTGGTGTACTTGGTTCGGTACTCGGGAGTTTAACGGGACAAAATAATCAGACCAATCAAAACCAACAACAAGGTGGATTGGGAGGGATTTTGGGATCTGTACTTGGTGGTTTATCGGGTAGTCAATCTGGTGGTGTAGGCAAATCATCAGGTCTAAACGCTCAAACCTTATTAATCGCAGTAGTTCCTTTAATTCTCAATTGGATTCAAAAAAATGGCGGTTTGCAAGGTGCACTTGATCAACTGAAAGGTCAGGGTCTGACGAGTCAAGTGGATGATTGGGTTTCAACTGGTCCTGGCGAAAATGCCAATGTCAGCACGCAACAGGTTCAAAATTTATTTGATCAGCAAGATGTAGAGCAAGTTGCACAAGAAGCGCAAGTTCCTAAACAGGATGTATACAGTGCGATTTCTTCAGTCTTACCACAAATTATTGATTCGCTTACACCTCAAGCAAATAAGACCGATCCACAAGAAGCGAATTCAGATATACAAAATGTGTTGAATCTTGTATCAGGATTTTTAAAGAAATAAAGTGAAATTAATTTGAGTTAAAAGCCGGATGTGACATACATTCGGCTTTTTTTATGTAATCGATCAAAGGATGTATGTGGAATAAAATTTAAACGATTGATATATTTCATAAAGAAGCATAGGACATGCTGAATAAAACAAAAATCATTGAGGGAGAAATTCATGATCCGTAAGGAGCATTTAATCACTGCTTCGTTGTCCTCGATTAAGGCAACCTATCAACAACTTTCATCCGCGCCACTTGCCATGAGACAAGGAGAATATAAGGCTCAGTTTATTGGTCCTTGGTGGTTAAGAGTGTCTGCAGCACCGAGTTTATTTTTAAGTGGATTGGGGGGATGGTTTGGGAAAAAATTCATCAATCAAAATTTAGTCACTAATATTTTACTCAATCGCGGGCAGAGAAGTGAAAAGCTTCAAATGGAGTGTCTAGAAGAGGCGTCTTTGATTGATGGAAAACAAACGATCGCCTTGTATTATGGCAAGACAGCACCAATTCCATGGCGTTGGGTGGTTGATGAGTTAAGACAGCTTGATGAACATACGATGTTATGTATGACTATCATTAATCTTCCTTTTTTAAAGCATTTTTCATTTCCATTTATTCTAAGTCGTGATGTATGAAATCAAAATTTGAATATGATGTCATTATTGTAGGTTCAGGCTTTGGTGGAAGTGTAGCTGCGCTAAGATTGTCTGAGCTTGGATTAAAAGTAGCTGTGCTAGAGCAGGGAAGAAGGCTCACTGAAGATGATTTACATCGAGCAAGTCGGAGTTCTAAATACTTAAATTGGGCACCGACGTTAGGGATGAAGGGTTTTCTTGCACAAGACGTATTCCAACATATGGGTGTGGTTCGAGGGGTTGCCGTTGGTGGTGGCAGTGTTGTTTATGCTGCTGTGTTGTTAAAACCAGGTCAAAAGTTTTATCGTGATCCAACTTGGAGTCATTTGTCAGAAGACTGGGAGAGGGAATTACAACCGCACTATCAGATGGCTCAGTCCATGCTAGGTGTAAGTTCAAATCCATATAAAGATCAGCAAGATGAGTGGTTAAAACAAACAGCAGAAAAAATGGGTTCTGGAGATAGTTTTGACACTGTACCACAGGGAATTTACTTTGGTGATCCTCATCAATGGGTGAGTGATCCACTTTTGAATGGTCAAGGTCCCGAACGAATAGGCTGTAATCAGTGCGGAAATTGTATAACGGGGTGTGCGCAGGGTGCGAAGAATAGTTTGGATAAAAACTATTTATATCTTGCAGAAAACAATGGAGTTGAGATTCTTCCAGAAACCAAAGTAACTCATCTTTCACATGTTGATGGAAAATATATCATTCATACATATCAGTCATTTAACTCCAAAGAAAAACAAGATTACTTTGCTAAACAGGTCATTTTATCCGCAGGTGTTATAGGAACTGTTGAAATTTTGTTTGCTTCAAGAGATGTGTATAAAACCTTACCGAATATTTCTGGTCAGTTAGGTGAACATATTCGAACCAATAGTGAGGCGATTGTTGCAATCTCTAATAATGATAAAACAATAGATTTAACGAGAGGGACGACCATTTCCAGTCATTTTCATGCAGATGACAAAACACATATTACTCAGAATCGATTTCCAGCAAGTTATGAGTTTATGAAGTTTTATATGGGACCACTGGTCAATGGCGATCAACCTATAAAACGTGCACTCCATGTTTTAAAGCATTTTTTTCTGCACCCCTTTGTTTCAACTCGATCATGGCGTTCTAAAAACTGGCATAAACGTGTCACTGTATTAACCGTCATGCAACAGGCAGACAATCAAATACGATTTGTATATGGACGTACTGCACTCAGAGGTTTTAGGCGTTTTTTGAAAACGCAGGTTTCAGTTGGAGAAAGAGCGCCGTCTTTTATACCGTTAGCAAATGAAGCTGCAGAAAAATTTGCTGAAGTAAGTGGTGGTCAAGCACAGAATAATATATTGGAAAGTATGGGGCACTTATCTGTTACAGCGCATATATTGGGTGGTGCAGTTATGGCTGAGGATTCCTCTAAAGGTGTGATTGACTCTAATCATCAGGTTTTTGGCTATCAAGGCTTATATGTGGTTGATGGGAGTGCGATTCCTGTGAATGTTGGTGTTAATCCGAGTTTGACCATTACGGCATTAGCTGAGCGATTTGCAGAAAAATATAAAATTAGTTATTTCGATAAAGTGTCATAAATCCACCATCATAATGTCATATCTTCGTTGAATACTCTTGGTTTAAAAAAAGGAGTATTCAAATGAAGAACAAGATAAAAATAACAGGTCTTCTATTAACGACATCGTTATTGCTAAGTAGTTGTGGTGGAGATGACCAAAAATCTAATCCTAATATTACACAACCCTCAGAGTTGAAAATTCTTCATATTAATGACCATCACTCCCATTTAGATGGTGAAGAGCTTAGCTTTAATTTCGATTTAGGTCATGGTGAAGAACAACTAGTCGTTTCCCGTGGTGGATTTTCTCGTGTAGCAACATTTATGAATCTAATGGCAGAAAATCATCAGAATGTAGTGAAAATTCATGCTGGTGATGCGATAACAGGAGATTTGTATTACAACCTCTCAAATGGAAAAGCTGATGCTGAAATGATGAATACAGTGTGTTTTGATACTTTCACCTTGGGAAATCATGAATTTGATGCAAAAGATCAAGGCTTAAAAGATTTTATTGGTTTTTTAGACGAAGGACAGTGTAAAGAGCGAGCAGAGATTCTTTCTGCAAATGTTGAATTTGGGGTGAGTTCACCTTTATATCAGACAGATCGGATTCAAAAATCTATTGTTCTTGAGCGGGATGGGGAAAAATATGGGGTTGTGGGGCTCACCATTGCATCAAAAACTAAAAACTCCTCTCAACCAAATCAAGACACATTATTCCGAGATGAAATTACAGTAGCTCAAAATGAGATTAATCAACTCAAAAAACAGGGAATTAAAAAAATTATTTTACAAACACATGTAGGCTATGAACTAGATCAAAAATTAGCACAAGAACTTACGGATGTGGATGTGATTATTGGAGGCGACTCCCACACATTGTTTGGACCTCATATATTAGAAAAGTATGGTATGTCTCCTGTCGCTGCCTACCCATTACAACTGAAAAATAAAAATGGCGAAACTGTTTGTGTTGCTCAAGCATGGCAATACAGTTATGTGGTTGGTGAGCTTAACGTAAAATTTGATGCAGATGGTGCGGTTAAAAGTTGTGTGGGCACACCGCATGTATTAATTGGCGATGATTTTAAACGTAAGCAAAATAATGAAAGAGTCAGTGATCAAGAAAAAAAATATATAGAACATCAATTCGAAAAAGAACAAGCACCTTTTTCTATTGTTAAAGAAGATCAAAGTATTTTGAGTGTCTTAGAGCCCTATAAGCAATCTAAAAAATTATTTGCAGCCAAAGTTGTTGGGCAGGCAGTTGATAATTTATGTTCAAGACGTGTGCCGGGAACTCAATTTGATCGCTCACGATCATCTTTAGGTGATGTGTGTAATTTGAATGCGCATGTCGATGCCCATGGTGGTGATATTCAACAAATGGTTGCCGAAGCATTTCTTAAACAAGGCAAAGAATATTTTAATGCTGATATTTCATTTCAAAATGCAGGTGGAGTAAGAGTTGATTTGGCGAAAGGAAATATCACTGTAGCAGATATCTACCAAGTCTTACCTTTCAAAAATACGCTTGTTCAATTGAATATGACTGGTCAAGAAATTAAAGATACGCTTGAAGATGCCATTTCAGGCGTGATTGAACAAAAAAATACTGGAAGTTATCCGTATACGGCTGGATTAGCTTGGCAAGTTGATATAACGCAGCCTATTGGAAAGCGTATTACAAATATTCAAGTCAGAAATGGGTCTGACCAGCTTGTGCCATTAGATTTAAATCAGTTATATAAAATTGTAACTATCAATTTTTTAGCTGATGGTGCTGATTACTATCATACATTAAAAAAAATTACAGGTGATCGTCGAATAGAAGTTGGACTAGACTATGCAGAAGCATTCTTAAATTACTTAAATTCGATAGATGGTGATCACGAAATAAAAACAATTCGAAAATTACCTACTTCATATTATAGTACTCAAAAATACATAGAATAAGATTTAGAGCTTTTTGATCTGAAAAACCTCAATTTAATTGGGGTTTTTTAATTTAATTAATCGTTTTTGTGTATTTTTTAGTGTAAAAAACATAAATTTGCTTAAAAAATAAACATGCATGAGTTTTTGTTTAAATAAGGGGTTGCAAGGGAAGAAAAAATCTATAGAATGCACCCCATACCGACGAGATACACGGAAACGAGCGAAGCAGGTTGCTGAGTTGTTAAGTGTTTCGAGTCCAGCTTCTAGCATTGACGAGATGTTAGAAAGATCATTAAGAGATTATGAAGAACAACTTGTGTGGATTTTTACTGGTTGATTGATCGATATATATTATCATTAATAATTGGTAGAAATT
>NZ_JBWYIR010000012.1:0-128336 GCF_056779855.1 Acinetobacter sp. ANC_7654
ACTCATTCTCAAAACTTAGATCCAACCTATTCAGCTAAATCCTTGTTTTTCAACAAGTTTTAATCAACATCACCGCCGATGGATGTGCATTATAGGCTATTTATTTTCTTACGCAACTACTTTTTCAATCTTTTCTATTTGTTTGTATAGTTAATAAACCAATGACACATTAACTATATGTTTTTTATATACAATTTTTATTTGTATAAACCTTTAACTCTTGTCACTGTCTAAATAAGACAAAATCATTGCACTTAATTCCCGCTTAAGCTGTTGTTCTGAAATAAGAAAATCATTGTTGCTTACAAACCTCATCATTGTGAACAAGGTACTATTAATAATCACAAAAGATTTATGCTTGAGTGTTTCAAAGTCCCAATGACGATAAAAACGATTAAATACATATAAACCAACTTCAAAAAAATGCTTTTCTAAAACCTTTGCTGCTTCTGAATTGTTATAGCCATGCCAATGCTTGAGGACTTCAAAGAAGAAACCATTATCTTCTCTCATTACATCAAATCCGAATTGAAGACTAACATCGACTAAGGTTTTTAAATCCATTTCTTCTTGATTCATCGCCAGCGCTTTAAGTGACAAACCTAAGTTTTCACTCTTACGGCGTAACAATTCTAAAATTATCTGATCTTTATTTTCGAAATATTGATAGATAGAGCCTACGCTCACCCCTGATTTTTCAGATATTTTTGGCGTAGTGACTTGATCTAGGCCCATTTCAGAAATGCATATCAGAGTCGCTTCCAAAATACTATCGACTACCAGCTTTGCTCTTTGTTGTTGTGGTCTTTTTCTCATAGCTGCCATTCTAATAATGCGAATTGAATGCGAATAAATATTCATATTAATCTTTGATCAAACAATAACCAGATTAATTACACCATGTCAAATTTTAGCATTCCAAAACGTATGGCTTCATATGAGCGAATGAAGCGTAGCGATCTATTGTCCAAGCTTCTACACAAAATGACCGATCAAAACTTCATTCCAACTTATGCTGAATATTTAGAGTTAAATGAAAGTTTACATACGGGTGATGTGCCGATGGATCGCTTAATGGATTGGGTGATGACCAATCCACGCGAAAATCGAAAGCTTTTTGAAACAGCCTTATATCAAGGCTTAGATGCTCTTCCCAAACCAGTCCCTGAAATCAAAGCATTCTTTGATCTCGTGGAACAACAGCCTGTTTGGTTCGATCAAGAAAAAATTGATCGTGCAATTCAATTCACACATCGTTTAGGCTCGAATGTCACTTTTATTATGCGTGATCTCGCGCTAATGACTGGATATCAATACCCTGGCTTTAATCAACCTTTAATTTTAACAGGTGCTCTAAGCAAATATGCAGGCAAGCGCTTAGCAGAAACGCATAAATGGTGGCTAGATGTTACTAAGCCGAACGGATTTCAACGCTTTAATGATGGCTTTACTTCAACAATTTTTGTGCGTTTCATCCATTCTTTAGTTCGCTACCATCTAAAAAAATCTAAAGATTGGGACTGGGATATTTGGGGAATGCCGATTAACCAATATGATCAGGCAATGACAAATATTGCTTTCAGCGGTGTAATGCTTTTAGGTATTCGAGCAATCGGTATTTTTCCAACTAAAAGTGAAGTCGATGCGATTATGCATTTTTGGAAATATACAGGCTGGTTGATGGGTGTTGACGAACACTGGCTGATTGATAAAGAGTCTGAAGGCTGGAAATTATTGCAATGGATGAATTATGCTCACCCTCAAGTGGATGAAAGTAGTCGTCAGCTTGCAGTAAGCCTATCCAAAGAACCATTTGAACGCGAATATAAACATTTTAAACGTTTCATGCAGAAGAAAGCCTACCAGAATCACTTAGATGTTACCCAAATCTTTATGGGCCGTAAAAAAATGAAAAATTTAGGGCTTAAGCCTCGAATACTGCCGTGGTATCCACTGTATCTACTGACCAAAAATACTGTGATTTATGCTGGCGCAAAAAAAATACCAAAGCTTGATCTTTATTTACAGCGTAAAGGGCGATCACAACAAGAACAAGCTCTCGATTTATATCAAAATGCAGGAAAACAGCTGGCAAGTATGCATCAATAAATAAAAAACCGAGCTAAGGCTCGGTTTTTTGCATGTATATTTTTAAGCCATTTTTAATGTTGCCTCTTGCTCAGCTCGAAGTGCTGATGGAGAGCGTGCTAGATAATCCAAAGCTTGTTGAGTATTACCTTCTTGCACTGGATGAAACTTTGGACTAAACCAACGGATAGTAGCTAAAGTTAAATGACTGAAGGTAGGAATATGATCGGTCTTACGACTAATTTTTTCCATTTGCATAATGAGTCTTAAAGTACCCATATGTCTAAACTTACCTGCATCTTTATCTTGTTTCAAAATTGTTTTGCCGCCTTCAACCCAAACCGCTGCCATAATAGGGAAGATAAAGGTCATCAAAGCATTTTTTGAAATTTGGAAATTAAACTCTGATTCAAACATATGTTTAAACAAATCATACGCAACCGTACGATGTTCAACTTCTTCAGCAAGATGCCAACGGAATAGATCAGCCATGATTGGATCGGCTTTATCCAATGAAGTATTGTCCAAGCTCCACTGCCCTGCCACACCAGTATAGTGCTCAATGGCTGCAATCACACCCAGTCGGAAGATTAACCAACGTTTTTCACCAACCACTTTTTTCATCATTTTGATACCTACTGGATTTTCTCCCAAAAGGATTTCAAAAAGATAATGCATGCGTTGAATGAACGGCTTTACATCTAATCCATGTTGATCAAAATAAACTTGTGCATGTTGATGAGTACGACCATGAATCGCTTCTTGCTGAATAAAACCTTTCACGTCAGCTTTTAATTGTTCGTCTTTGACGAACGGTAAAGCTTTATTAAATACACGGCAAAACCAAAACTCACCCGCAGGTAAAATCATATGTGCTGTATTCAACATATGGGTGGAAACAGGGTCATTTTCAATCCAATGCTTTGGAATATGATTGAAATCAAATTTTACTTTACGACCATGTAGTTGATGAACTTGACTCATTGTTGTCATTTTATTATCCATTACTTCTTTTTTTATTATTTTTAAAATAATGATAACCTCATCACAATATCATTTAAGGACATTCATATTTTATGTCTGACAATTTTAAAGAAAACACCCATTCAGACGGCGATCTAAATGGGTGTTAGGCTTAATACGTCAAATAAACTGAATATGACTAGAACTTCATACTCACACGCGCCCAATAATTACGTCCTATATTATTAAATTGCTCATTCTGTGCAAAACCAAATCCAGCACTACCTGCTTTA
The DNA here is from genome assembly GCF_056779855.1 of Acinetobacter sp. ANC_7654. NCBI lineage: Bacteria > Pseudomonadati > Pseudomonadota > Gammaproteobacteria > Moraxellales > Moraxellaceae > Acinetobacter > Acinetobacter sp. ANC_7654. Next base: position 3,345 of record NZ_JBWYIR010000012.1, read on the forward strand.
TTTAAGTGTTCCGTATAAACTTTATCCAGAACATTATCAATTCCAATACTCAAATCAACACCTTGATGAATTTGATAAGTACCATTTAAAGACAGCGTCGAGAAACCTGAACTCGTTTTAAAGTCCTTACCTACAATATTACCTTGATTAATACTGACACGATCCTGCCCATCTACCACACGCCACAATAAACCTAAGTTAAAACGCTCTTGCACATATCTTAAATTTACACGTGCTTCCAACGGTGATATTTGAGGTAAAGGTTGATGATCAGTTGTGTTTTTTCCCCAAGCATACATCGCACTAAGATCTGCCTGAACAGCATCGGTAAATTGATAACCTACACCAGCTTCTGCCCCTGCGATTGTCGCATCGACATTTCTAGAATCAGCAGCATTTTTACCATGACCAGTCATTTTTGCTGGGTCATAATTCAATAATATGAAATCATCGATCAAACCAGCATAAGCTGATGCCCATGAACTGAATGCCCCGTGATTATGTTGGTATCCAACATCCAACTGTAAGGTTTTTTCTGTTTCTAAATCCTTGAAGGTAGCAACAGCATTGCCTTGATAATCTGTCTTAAACAACTCCCAATAATCTGGTACGCGCTCTACATAGCCTAGACCAACATAGGTTTTAGCATCATGCTCTGGATGCTGATTTTCAAACCGTATAAAACCACTTGGTAATGTTTCCTGACGTTCTTGAACCATTTTTAAGTTTTTAATCTTAACTTGATCAACCCGAACACCTGTGACCAACTTATTATGATCATTCAATGGATATGATAATTCAGTGAACCCACCATAAGATTGAAACTTCATATCCTCTGTCAGTGGAGTATTCATCATTGGCATGCTTGAATGATACATTCCACCAGCATGTTGATTATTCTGAGTATCAACACCCGTAATGAATATTGCTTTATCCCACTTCATCGTTGTGGCTAAACGTGCATTCAAAGTACGACGTGTCACATTCATAGCGCGATCCGCGCCATCAACATCACGCAAACTAAAATTATCCATCACATGATCATTAAAGTTGTAATTGACTTGCGCCTCAACTTTTTTAACTACCTCTGAGAGATTCTTTTTCTCAAATCTTAATCCCAAGCTCTCGCGGGCAAATTTAGAACCATCCATATCTCGCCCAGCATATACAGCCTCACCATCAGCCTTACCGCCAGTTAACTCGATCCATGTATCTGCATTAGGTGTCCAGCCCAATGCTAAATCTGCATTCCATCGTTTCCAATCTGATGGTACGGTCGCCCCATTACCATCTTGATAACTATTTGAGACTGATCGGTTGCTATTGATTCGAATATATTTTTGTTCATCTCCTACCGCTGCCTCAATATTTTGGTCTAAACGCCCAAAAGAGCCCATTAATACACTTGCCTGACCTCGATAATTTTTTTCATCATTCAATTGTTCTGGGCGTCGCTCGAAAATCACTGTTGCTGCTGAACCTGTGTTGGCGTACTGGACAGTTTGGGGACCTTTAATCACCGAGATTCGATCATAGCTCTCAGGTGAGATATACGAAGTCGGTGAATCCATACGACTCGGGCATGCGCCTAAATTTTCAGTTCCATCTGTTAGAATTTTGATTCGTGATCCAAACATTCCACGAAAGGTCACATCACCGTTCGTACCTGCACCACTATTTACGCTGCTAAACCCTACAATACTTTGTAAGTAATCTGCGCCATCCGACGCAGGAATAGGCTGAATGGGTTGCTTCGGGTTTGCACGTACAATCAAGCCATTAGCATCATTACCTTGTAGAGCTGTAGCAACAATTGGCGCTAAGTTCGTCGTGTGTGTATCAGGTGTTGGATTTAAAGTTGTAGATTGGACTTCAGCAAATGAAGTTTGCGAAATAAAGGCAATAGAAATCGCAGCCGCTAGTGGCTGTAAATAGAATTTTGGCTGAGCCATGATATATTCACTCAAAATTTAAATATGACAATGCTAGAGTCATTCAAGACCCTAAAAATAAAGACAATATTTAAGAAAAGAGTGGTGGTGCCCGACCTTGAGGTAAAAGGAATAAACGCTGTAAGTCGAAATAAATATGTTTGAACGCTTTTTGGAATGCGATCAAACGTATATTCAAACGTACAAAAACTTCTTTCACATTCAGCTCAGGTGGCAAAATCAAATTACCAAATACAGTACAGTATTGGCATTGATGGTTTGGATCATGATGATCGTGCCCACTATGCGAGGATTCAACATAGCGCTTAGACTCATGATGTTCATGTAACGCATGTGAAGTGGAAACATGATGAGCATGATGAACGAGCGTTGTAATACTAGAATGATTAGGCTGTTCGAATAAGGCACGGGTGATCGTTTCGCAGACCGGCGCAATTTGATATTGCGCTGGAAGCAAAGGCTGAAGAAAAACAGCGATCTGTAATAATACTGCTGCGAAACTCAGCAGCAACCCATTGCGGAACAAATTGTCATTCCAAATAAAATTTGAGCAATTATAACAAAGCCCAATCGAAATTGGGCTTTATCAATATATTTAAAGTTCTTAGAAAATTAACGCTTTACAGCAACTTTTTCTTTTTGACGCTGACGAACGACTTTTTCTACCTTTTCACGCGCTCTTTGGCGTTTTAAAGGAGATAAATAATCAACAAATAATTTTCCGTTCAGATGATCCATTTCGTGCTGGATACATACTGCCAAAAGACCATCAGCTTCTAATTCAAAAGCTTGCCCTTCTAAGTTAATTGCGTCAATTTTGACGCGTGACGGACGCTCAACTTTATCGTATATTTGTGGAACTGATAGACAACCCTCTTCATAAGGTTGGGTATCTTCAGTTAATGGGGTGACTTTAGGATTAATAAAAACCATCGGCTGATTTTTATCTTCAGACAAGTCCATGACGATAAGCTGAATATGATGATCAACTTGGGTTGCAGCTAGACCAATACCTGGTGCTTCATACATGGTTTCAAACATGTCTGCAGCAAGTTGACGAATTTCATCCGTCACTTCCTCTACAGGTTTGGCAATAGTACGCAAACGGGGATCAGGAAAACTTAAAATTGGTAATAAGGCCATGCTGCTCCTCACCGGCTATGCCATTGATCTTAAAAATTAAATGAAGTTAATGCTTCATCAAATAATACGTGTAATATGCGTATTATAGCGCAAATAGATACATAATTTTAGGAATTATGATAATGAAAAAGGTTTTCAATGGCATGGCTTTTTCACATGCTCTGGGGTTAAAGAAACACTGCCTTTCACTTGCAATTTGCATTAGTGCGGGCTTGTTTACCGCGCAAATGACACAAGCCAGTCCAAATGTAAGCCCACCATCGATTAAGGCCGGTGCTCCTCACGTTTATGTGGTCAAAAAAGGCGACACTTTGTGGGATATTTCAGGTAAATTTTTGCGCTCACCTTGGCGTTGGAAAGAAATTTGGGCATCCAATAAACATGTCAAAAATCCACACTGGATCTACCCGGGTGATCGCTTACTACTCTGTACATTAGATGGGCGTCCACTGATTGGTAAAGATGAAGGTGACGGTTGTGAAGGCGTTATTCGTCGTCATCTTGGTGCTATCAATCTAAAACCTCAAGTACGTGTTGAAAGCTTAGGGAATACCATTCCAATTATTCCCTTGGATGATATTCAACCTTGGCTAGAAAGAAGTATTATCGTTGCGCCTGATTCTTTGCAAAGCACACCTTATATTCTCGGTTCGGCAGATCGTCGTATCGTTGCTGGGGAAGGTCAAACAGTTTATGCACGTGGTCAAGGGATTAACCCTGGACAAAGCTACGGTGTTTATCGTGAAGCTGAACCGTATGTTTTCTTAGATGAAAAAGGGAAAAAATACACAGGTGCACTTGAACTGATTGAGGTAGCTACTGCAGTCGCTGTTGCCAACGAAAATGAAATTTCAACTTTAGAGCTTAAACAAAGTTTTAATGCCGAAGTTCGTCGCGGTGATTACGTTTTACCTAAATTTCAAAATGAATTACCAAGTCTCTTCTATCCAACGGCAACAACGGATATTCAGCCAGGCGGTCAAGTGATTCGTGTTATGGGTTCTATTGGTACAGCAGCTCAACATAGTGTTGTCACCATTAACCGAGGAAACGTTCACGGTGCAAAAAATGGTCACGTGTTAAGTATTTTCCAACAAGGCGAAGTGGTTAAAGACCCGAAGACCAAAGAAAATATTCAACTGCCTAATCAGCGTGTGGGCAATTTAATGATTTTTAAAACTTTCGATCAATTAAGTTACGCTTACGTGCTAGACAGCGCACTTCCAATTAAAGTAGGTGCTGTATTAGAACCATCACCAATGGTTGAAAATTAAAATTAGGTGCGGATATGTTGAACGAGATTAACGACCATCAGTTGGCTTATATTAAACTCTGGTACCTCGTTCAACATTCACTCAGTGCTTATCAAAAACTTGTTCAGCATTTTGGTTCAGCTCAAGATGCTGTACAGAAAAATCATCTAAATCAATGGCATCAGCTCAACTTACATAAAAACCATATCGAGCGTGCATCTCAATTTTTCTCTGATCAACAGCAACAAGAATTTGAGCGAATTCTGCATCAAATTCATCAACATTCTGATTTTATGCTCACTGAGCAAGATCCAGACTATCCTCAGCAATTGTTGCCCTATCATGACCGCCCCCCAATTTTATTTGGGAAAGGTAAAGCACAACATTTATCTGAAGCACAAATTGCCATTGTTGGAAGCCGTAAACCAAGTCCACATGGCAAACAAGTCGCATATGATTTTGCGTATTATCTGAGTGATCAAGGTTTTTATATCACGAGTGGCCTAGCACAAGGCATTGATGAAGCAGCCCATCAGGGTGCTTTGCAACATGGCAGAACAATCGCCGTTATCGGCACAGGGTTAGATTTAATTTACCCATCACAAAATCGCCCATTACATGATCAAATCTTGAAGCAGAACGGGACCATCATTTCTGAGTTTTTACCCGGGACAAAACCGCTTCAGCATAATTTTCCACGCAGAAATAGAATTGTAAGTGGCTTAAGTTTAGGGATATTGGTAGCGGAAGCTCAATTGGGCAGTGGTTCATTAATTACGGCCCAAGCTGCTGCAAATCAAGGTAAAACGACCTTTGCGATTCCAGGTCATATTTATAGTGAATTTCATCAAGGTTGCCATCAGTTGATTCGTGAAGGTGCCATCTTAGTTGATCATCCTGATCAGATCATTGAAGATTTAGCCCTGCCGACTCAATGGCAGCATCAACAAGCATCTCTGTTACGAAAAAACAATCCTAATGAGTTCCAAAATGACGAAATAGTTCATTCAGTAGTCCATCCAAAGCTAGAGAAGCATGAGGATGATGAGCATTCGATTCCTATACATTTGTTAGCTGTATTTCAACAATTAGATTGGGTTGGACGCGATCTCGATCAAATTGCAGCTACCCTTGATTTAGACACAGCGACACTCACCAGCCACTTGATGGAGTTAGAACTTTTAGGACGCTGTATTCAACAATCTGGGTTATACCTACGTTGCCGTAATTAAAATTAAGGTTCACAATAGTCTTTTCAATCAAGAGAATGGTGAACGCTTATGTTAACAACCTCAGTTGCTGAGGCTGCTCAATGTCTAAAACAAGGTCATGTTTTGGCTTATCCTACAGAAGCAGTATGGGGCTTAGGTTGCGACCCTTTTAATGAAAATGCTTTTAAAGAAATTTTAAGATTAAAACAGCGCCCTATCGAAAAAGGGGTGATCTTACTGGCTGGTCAAGTCAGTCAGGTTGAACATTTATTATCAAAGCTGCCTCAAGACCGCCGTGATGCGGTGATTGAAAGTTGGTCACAAACATCTTATCAAGATCGCGCCACCACATGGCTTCTCCCAGCTGATGAGCAAATACCACTTTGGATTCGAGGCAAACATCCTAAGGTTGCTATCCGAGTCACCAACCATCCTCTTTGCATCGCACTGTGTAACGCATTTGATGGGTTCATTGTTTCAACCAGTGCAAATCCTGCTGGTTTAGACCCCGCTCGCTCATTGCAAGAAGTCAATCAGTACTTTGGTGCTGAATTAAATTATTTAAATGGAGATTTAGGCCTGAGCCAAGAACCTAGCCGAATATTAGATGCAGAAACAGGTGATGTCATTCGTGCTTAAAAAGCATGATATGCTGAGACTTAAAACTTATTATTTAAGACAAAAAAAAGCTCAGTCATAAAGGTATTGACTGAGCATATAAAAGGATGTGCTAATCACATCCAGAGGGTTCAGAAATTCATCTGTACAGAAAAAGAGTGTATTATCGCTTTCTCTGCAGTACGCATATTATGCTACAAAAAAAAATATTACACAATTACTAAGACTTAGAGTTTCAAATCATCATTTTTCTTATAAAGATTAATTATTAGTTCAATTGATATAATTAAGTACCTATTTTTAATTATTAATTTTACTTTTTAAAAAGCCTAATGATAGTTAATTTAGATCAATAAGCTTTTATAGATTTTAAGTATAATAAAAAAATAAATCGATTGTCTGTTTTTTAAACACTCTTAGCCTTTATGAATGAAGTTTTTTCTGTGCTAAAGCAATACCTATCAAAATCACGATTCCGCCTAAACTGTGATAAATCGTCCATGCTTCTTTTAACCAGACATAAGCAATAATAGCGGTAAAGATTGGCATTAAGTTCATAAAGATGCTGGTACGATTTGGGCCTAAATGTTGAACAGCCAACATCCATACTAACGGCGCAATAATCGAAGGGAAAATTCCCGCATATAACACACTCAAGCCGTTATCCAGATCAATTGCATCGAGCCCCAATACGGCAACGAATGGTAAGTGGTACAACACTGCAAAACCAATCTGAATATAAAGACTAATCATTAAAGGGAGCTCGAGTTGCCACTTTTTGAGAAATACACCATAAAAAGCATAGAAGAATACCGCGACGATCATAATCATGTCGCCCCAATGCCCACCCAGATGCATCAGTGTATCTAGACGCCCCTGACCGATGACATAAATCAGCCCGATAAATGATAAAATACTACCCACCACTGCAAATCGAGTTGGAAACTCTTTTAAAATCATCAGTGAAACAAAAATGGTGAAAATTGGAATAAAGGCATTAATTATGCCCATATTGGTTGCAGTCGTGTAATGTGCTGCGGTGTAAGCTAACCCCTGATAAAGCACCATACCAAATGCACTCAGCACTGCTAATTTCACTATATTTTGTCGTACCAAAGTACGCTGTTTGATGACTTTAGGCAGGATAAAGGGTGTTAAAATCAAAAAGGCAATAATCCAACGATAAAAACTAATACTGACAGGTGAAATATACTCTGCAACATATCGTGTAATGGCTATATTCAACGACCAAATCAATACAGCAATGACTGGCAATGATAAAGCCCAGAGCAAATGCTTTTTTTCAAATGTCATATTTTCATCCTAATTTTTATTTAATCGTTAAGATCAAGTTTTCATCAATTTTTAGACTTTTTCATTCCATGAAACACACTCCCCCTTCATTGTTAATGACTGCAGAACAGCCATCTAAGTCTGAGATTTTTACTTAAAAAATTAAGTAGAGTGCTGTTCTATTTTAAAACACTTTTCACTTTTTTACAGGGATTCCTCTACAAAACAACACTAGAAGCTGTGTGTGAGCTATGAGATCGTAAATGCTTGAATTTTCCCATCAACGGGTTAACTGAATATTTTTTAATGTGCTTCATCGTGAATGTGAGTGCATTGAACCGAGCATATAAAAAGGATAAATTATGAAAAAACTTCTCATTGCATCACTATGCACTACAGCTGTTTTTCTAACCGCTTGTGATAAAAAGTCTAACGATCAATCCTCACCTACTGCCGCTGAAACAGTTCAAAGCAATACATTAAGTACCAATGTAAATGCAGATATTCAACATGACTTAGATTTACTGGATCAAATTTCAAATACAAAAGCTCAAGAGGCTTTGGCATTTCAAAACGAAGTGACACAAGCTGCGCAAAACAATAATAAAGCTGAATTAGACGCAGTGGTTGAGAAGATGGATAACTATGTGGATCAATTTAATGATGATCTCGACAAACTTGCGCTCAAAAGTACTGAAGGTGCATCTCTTCGAGATAAAATGAAAGAATCGAATGAGCTTGGATTGGACCTCGCAGAAGCAGGTGTTAAAGAAAAGCCTGATATGAATGAAATCACTGAACTACAAAAGAAAGCTGTTGAGTTACAACAAAGCTTGTTACAGGACATGCAGAATCTTAAAAACCAAGTCGGGACAAAATCTTAACTCATAAAGCAGGCCGTCAGGCCTGTTTTTTTTCACTGTAGACACCTTGGTGAGATCTATATGCCATGGTATTTTCAATCTACATATTTTAAGTACTTTATGATTAGGACATTGAAATGGCTTCAGTTTATAACATTCCAGTAAATACAATTCAGGGGCAGCCTGTTGATTTATCACAATACGAAGGCAAAGTATTATTGATCGTGAATGTAGCATCTAAATGCGGCCTTACGCCACAGTACGAAGGTCTGCAAAAACTCTATAGTGAAAAAAAACAACAAGGTTTCGAAATTCTTGGTTTTCCTTCCAATGACTTTCTTGAACAAGAACCAGGAAGCAATGAAGAGATTGAACAATTTTGTTCAGTGAATTATCAAGTGGACTTCCCTCTTTTTGCGAAAATTCCAGTGGTTGGGGAGAATAAACATCCGCTATATGAAACTTTAACAAATGCCATTCCAGAGCGTATTGGTGAGGGGCCTTGGTGGAAAGATCTGGTTGATTATGGTTTAACGCCTAATAATCCCCCTGAAGTATTATGGAATTTTGAGAAATTCTTAGTTTCAAAAACAGGGGAAGTCGTTGCTCGTTTTGCACCAGACATCACTGCAGATGATGCGCGTATTGTTGATGCAATTAATGCTGAACTGGCGAAATAATCTCATCAAGATCAAGTGACGATCTTGTCACTTGATTATTTCTTATTCAATTCAATAAATATCTTCATTAATCTGTCAAAATCATAAGTTACTCTTTCACATCAAAATTTTTGTTATTGCTTTGCAAATATTCAGATTTAACTCATATTTGTATCGTATCTTGGAATGAAGTGATTAACGATTTGGTTTTATTAATGAAAGTATTTCAAAGCATTGTTACCCCTTTTGCATTATTTGGCTTCGGTCTCGTGATGTTAGGTTGTCAGCCGCAAACCCAACACGATCAAGAAAAGGAAACAACAGCAGCTAATGTTGAAGAATCTTCCCCTGTCCAAGTCACTGATCCTACTGACTTAAAATCAGGCAATATGTTTTATATTGTGCGTGATGTGGCAGATGTACAACTTAAAGCAGGTGGATATATTGAGCAAATTCAACACCTACAATCTGATTTAGAAGAAGCTGTAAATAATAAAGATCCACAAAAGTTAGATCAGTCAGTGCAAAGTTTAAAATCTCAATTACTGGGCTTTAACGATGCGTTGACAGGACTTGACCTAAAAAGCCAAGAAATTTCCCAGATTCGTTCGAATATTTTAACGGCAAATGAAAATGTATTAGCTTCACCATTACTAAACGGCCAAGTGAATTTAAACAACATCGATTTTGCAGCTTTAGAAAAGCAAATGGGTAATATCCAAGGTGAAATGGTGAAATTAGCCAGTATGCTTTTGACTCAGTCCGGATCATCTACAGAAAATAATCAAGCCGAGGATTGATATACATTATTCTCACAAAATAGAGATGGTGGAGTGAGGGATTTCTCTTTAATTTGGATCTTAAATAATTCAGATATCATGGAGTCGGCATGTCTACCTCACCCATCTATAATATAACTCCTATTACTTTTCGTTTAGATTTAAAAGATCCTTTCATCTTTACTGCTCATCATATTGATCACTATCCTGCCGGGAATGCTGAAATGGGACCAGTTCATCCTGCAATCAATCAAGAATTCAATATGTATTATGGTAGTGTTGTTCCCGGCTTTCCCGAACATCCACACACAGGTTTTGAAACCATTACTTTAGTGGAACAAGGTTATGTCGATCATTTTGATTCCTTGGGTAATGGTGGACGATATGCTGCAGGTGATGTGCAATGGCTAAGTACGGGAAATGGTGTTGAACACTGTGAAATGTTCCCGTTAATTCATCAGGATCGAGAGAATCCTTTTGAATTATTTCAAATTTGGTTTAACTCATCTCCAGAACAAAAAAAACAACCTGCTGATTATAAAATGTTTTGGCGTGAACAAATTCCACATGTGAAAGCGACTGATCACCAGTCTCGCAGCATTGATGTACGAGTTATTTCAGGACAATATCAAAATCAAAATGCATTAAGTCGCCCACCACATTCTTGGGCAGCTGCAGCAGAAAATAAAGTGAATATATACTTAATTACTTTAGAAGCTGGCGCACATCTTGAAATTCCAGCTACCACCGCGACCTCCACTCGATTTGCTTACTTCTATCAGGGTTCAACTTTAAATATTGCTGATTCAACCATTCAATTCAAACATCTTGTAGAGCTTAAAGCTGACACCGAAATTCAAATTGAAGCAGGTGATCAAGAAGCGAGAATCTTATGGTTAGAAGGTGAACCTATTGGTGCACCAGTTGCAATGCGAGGGCCTTTTGTATTGAACAGCAAAGAAGAACTTGATGTTGCATTCAAACGATATCGTGAGACCCATTTTGGTGACTGGCCTTGGCCAAGTGATGCTCCAACGTTTTCACGTGAAACACCCCGTTTTGCAAGCTATGAAGGTGGTAAACGCAAGGAATATCCTGAACAAATGAGTTCAGATGGGGCTTAACAAGGTTTAAATATTACAGTATTCATCTTTGCCCAATGCTCGTTTAATATCCTGTTCAAAACGTGCATTGGGAAAAGGATAACGTTGAGGCAAATACAAGGTAAATCTTGTCAACGTAGGTGATAGCTTTTCTACAGTTGCCTTATGAACGTATTCACCACGTTCTGTTCGAGCAAATAGGGTTGCCATTTCAATATGCTCTTCAAGCTTGTTTTCAGTAAAGACTAGGTCATCATCACGTGTGAAACCGATACATCGCCGATATGCTTGTCTCAGATTTTGAAATACGCTGAGATAATCCAACTCGATTTCAGCACTTAAACCATTTTTATACGAGTTGGCAACCAAGGCCGCTTCAGTAGGTTCATTGGGCTGACTTAAATAATAATTTTGACATGCGGTGAGCTGACTGAAGATAAATATGCTTAGCGCGATAATTAGACTTTGACGATACATTATTTTATTTGGATTTATTAGACTTATACCTGAATTGTAGCAAAGTCTAAGCCGTGATTTAATTCAGCTTTATACTTTTAATGTAATTGAACCATGCAACTGATCATCTTCACTGGAGTTCAAGCTTCAGGCAAATCAAGCTACTATCTTTTACATTTGGCGCATTCACATTTAAGAATTAACTTAGACATGCTAAAAACTCGCCATCGGGAAAACATGATCTTTGAAGCATGTCTAGCCTCTAAAACCAAAACGGTGATCGACAATACCAACCCAACCAAAGCAGACCGTGCTCGTTATATTCAACGTGCTAAATTAGCAGGCTTTGAAGTGATTTCATATTACTTTGAAACAGATTTGAAAAGTACGCTAGAACGCAATGGTCAACGAAGCGGTAAAGCCAATATTCCTGAAGTCGGTGTTCGAGCAACATATAAGAAGTTAGAAGTACCTGATTTTCAAGAGGGGTTTGATGAAATACATCATATTAAGATAAAAGGCGCAGGTGAATACCACCATTTAATATTAGACTCCAAATAATAAAGCGACCCGAAGATCGCTTTATTTCAAAGACTTTATTGTTTCACCACCACTAATTTTTTTTGTACAAATTCCTGAAAACCTAAATCTGCGAGTTCATGACCATAACCAGAATTCTTTACGCCACCAAATGGTAATTCTGGAGCAGTATCTGTTAACCAATTGATCCACACCATTCCTGTTTCAATTCTCGAAGCTAATTTTTTTGCACGCTCTAGGTCTTGAGAATGAATTACACCTCCAAGACCATAATTAGAGTCATTGGCGATTTCAACGATTTCATCCTCATTTTCCGCAACATAAATCTGAGCAACTGGCCCAAAGAATTCTTCGTACCAAGCTTCATTATCTCGACTAATATTTTCTAAAATTGTCGGCTCATAGAAATAACCATCATGTTCAATTGCTTTGCCACCGATAACCAAAATTGCACCCTGCTGAACTGCTTTATCCACTTGTTTAATCAAGTTTTTAAGCGCACTTTCCGATGAGAGTGGTCCCAATGTGGTACTACGATCTAACGGGTCGCCAATTTTGAGTGCTTTAAATGCTTCAACCAAACCCGTTCTAAACTGATCAGCGATGTCTTTATGCAAAATAAATCGTTTTGCTGCAGTACACACCTGCCCTGTATTATTTACACGCGCTTTACAACCAATCTCAATCGCTTTATTTAAGTCCGCATCATCCAACACAATAAAGACATCATTCCCACCCAATTCAAGCGTAGACTTTTTAATGTGTTTGCCTGCTTGCGCAGCGACCGCACTACCTGCTCCTTCTGAACCAGTTAATGCAACACCGCGCACACGTTTGTCTGCAATAATATCTGCGACTTGATCGGTATTGATAAATAGATTGGTCCAAACACCTTTAGGCGCTCCTGCTTCTAATACGAGTTTTTCAAATGCTTCAGCACATTGTGGAACGATACCTGCATGTTTGGCCAATACAGGATTTCCAATACCACAGTTTGGTGCGAATACACGGACCAATTGATAAAATGGGAAATTCCATGGTTCAACAGCCATGATAATACCTAATGGATGATGCTCCACCCAAGCTTCGCCTAACTCAGTTTTATAGGGGACTGATTTCAGAAATTGTTCAGTATTTTTTGCATAGTACTCAGCAATTTGAGCACAGGATTCGATTTCACCTTCACTTTGTTCAATGAGCTTACCCATATCTAAAGTAATGAGTTTGGCTAATTCACTCTTTTTCTCTCTAAATAATGCTGCCAAACGTTGTAAAACTTTTACGCGATCATCTACATTTTTTACCCAATCCGATTTAAGAATAGATTCGGCTGAATCCAAAGCACGATCAATATCTTGTTGTTGGTGTGATGGATATTCTTTGTATACAGTATTGGTAAATGGGTTAATAGATTGATAACTCATAATTCTTCCCTTCATGCCAATAAAAATTTACAGTTCAATGCTATGTATTGATTTAAGCGTATTCATTGAAGTGCGCGTTAGCTATGCAAACTCTAGATAAGCTCAAAGTGCTCAAAAATTTTGTTTACATCAATCAACTTAGCATTATTTTTATTGAACTCAGGCATCGTTTACAGTTTGGTGCAAATCGTTACGTAGTGCTTGGTAAAGTTATAAGTAGATGTACATAACTCCTACTGTTTACCTTCAACTAGTAAGATGGTGATCAACAATATCAATCAAAGTAGAACGTGCTGTTTTAAACTCAGCCTCTTAATAAGCAGTTCTGAAGTTGTTTCTTATTATTTTGAAACAGATTTAAATTGTACTTAACAGCGTAATAGCTACCTTGAAGGTAGAGCGAATATTCCTGACATGGAAGTTCGAGCGATTTATCAAAAGCTTGAAGTGCCAAGTTTAGATGAAGGATTTGATGAGATTTTTCAGGTCAAGATTATAGGGAATGGGAAGTTTTCTATTTCTAGCCTTTGAATTTATACTCCCACTTAAAGAATCCTCACTCAACCAAAGTTTTAAATAATTTTATGCAAACAATATATTTGCTCATTATATTTAAAATAACGAACGTCTTGTTTGCAAAGTGTAGTTGATAACGTTTTTTTAAATCTTGTTTTCGATGTTACAAGTGTATCATCTCCAAAATTATTCATATAAGCATTGAAACCCTTTTCAGTTAATAACCACTTTAAATGCTTTAAAACTCCCCATCTATTACAATCAAGACATAGCTTAGGATCAATCCAACTTATAATCTCTATAATACGATCCAATATAATATTAAGCGAATTTAAAGTTTCAGATATATTTGAAGTCTTTGGATACAAGACATTCCCTTTAGTATTAGAATGACTTGAGAATACTTCATCATATATCTCTTTTACTTTCCATAGAGGTTCATGGTGAGCTATCCGATTTCGTATATCATTAATTAAAACTAATCTATTCGATAAGGTTTTTATATTTTTTTGAATTGACCAAGGATTTGTTAATGGCCGTGTTGGAGGCCTAGTTGCTTCCTGAAATGATTTTGAGTAACGATGATTCGAAAATACATTTAAAAGTATATCTTCCCACATAAATCTAGGATTTTTATCAATAAGAGAACACCAAAATCCTAATGTTAAACTTGCAATTACATCATCTGGTTGAGGTGGTGAAGAAAGAGGCCTTTTATTGCGATGATGATGTGTCTTATCGAGAATTTTACTGAGGCTCTTATCTTCTAATAAAGCGCATTCATACCAATTACATGATTTTGGTATTCCTAAAGTTATAGTCGCAGTATAGTTAGTTGAACCACGCCTAGTCTGCTGACTCTTAGGATAGGTATAATAATACTGACTTAAATGACTATGAAATTTATTTCTTAGTGTTATCTCTAATAAGTTCAATATCTTAAAGAATGAACTACAGATATTATCATTCCAAATATAGATACCTAAAATTTTTTCATTTGCTAAAGAGTTACCAAAATATCGTTTGTAAGCATTAATTCTAGGATAAGAAATTAAGTCGAAAAAATGCTGATGATCTGTAATTAACATTTTTTAATCAGATTATAGTTGCAATTTCTAGTCATTCCATTAGTATATACTACGTAAGCGCTTATAGCTTAACTATTATCCCCCCTCACCTGAGCTGGTTTAATAGGTTATATGACGCAATGAATACTAGGGACATCTTATCAGATGTCCCTTTTTATTTGCCATATATTTTAGCCATAAAAAAACCACCCTTTCGGGTGGTTTTTCAATCTCGAACCGTCTCTTATTGAGCGCGGTTTTTGATTTTGCGGATGGTTTCCAACTGTGCAGCTGTTTCTGCAAGCGCAGCCAAAGCAGCAGCAGCGTCCAAATCGCTCTTTTGATTTGCTAACAAAGTTTCAGCATTTTTACGTGCTTCAACGATTGCAGCTTCATCTAAGTTTTCTGCACGGACTGCAGTATCTGCAAGAACCGTAACAACATGCGGTTGAACTTCAAGAACACCACCAGATACATAGATTAATTCTTCTGTACCATTCTCCAACTGAACGCGAATCGCGCCCGGTTGAAGTAAAGTTACTAGTGGAGCATGGCCAGGCATAATACCTAACTCACCACCAGCACCTTTAGCAATTAGCATAGTTACAGTGCCTGAGTACAAAGACTCTTTAACACTTACAACGTCACATTGCATAGTCGCCATGAGAACCTCCTAAATTAGGTAGCTAATTAAAGTTTCTCGGCTTTAGCAATAACTTCGTCAATACCACCAACCATATAGAACGCTTGTTCTGGGATGTGATCGTATTCACCAGCTAGAAGACCTTTAAAGCCACGAATAGTTTCTTTAAGCGGTACAAGTTTACCAGGAGCACCAGTAAACACTTCTGCTACGTGGAACGGTTGAGAGAAGAAACGTTGGATCTTACGTGCACGGTATACAGTAAGCTTGTCTTCTTCTGACAATTCGTCCATACCAAGAATTGCGATAATGTCTTTCAATTCTTTATAACGTTGAAGAACGTTTTGAACTGAACGAGCGATTTCGTAATGCTCAGTACCAACAACTAATGGATCTAATTGACGTGAAGTAGAGTCAAGTGGATCGATCGCAGGGTAAATACCTTGTGAAGCGATGTCACGGCTCAATACAACTGTCGCATCTAAGTGAGCGAACGTAGTCGCTGGAGATGGATCCGTTAAGTCATCGGCAGGTACGTATACAGCTTGGATAGATGTAATCGAACCAGACTTAGTAGAAGTAATACGTTCTTGAAGAACACCCATCTCTTCTGCAAGTGTCGGTTGGTAACCTACTGCAGATGGCATACGGCCTAGAAGCGCTGATACTTCAGTACCTGCTAGTGTATAACGGTAGATGTTGTCTACGAACAATAATACGTCACGGCCTTTACCGTTTTCGTCTTTTTGATCACGGAAGTACTCAGCCATAGTAAGACCAGTTAACGCTACGCGTAAACGGTTACCTGGTGGCTCGTTCATCTGACCGTAAACCATTGCTACTTTGTCAAGAACGTTAGAGTCTTTCATCTCGTGATAGAAGTCGTTACCTTCACGAGTACGCTCACCAACACCAGCGAATACAGATAAACCTGAGTGCGCTTTAGCGATGTTGTTGATCAACTCCATCATGTTTACAGTTTTACCAACACCGGCACCACCGAACAGACCAACTTTACCACCTTTCGCGAACGGGCAAAGTAAGTCAATGACTTTAATACCAGTTTCTAAAAGGTCAGTAGAAGCAGCTTGTTCTGCATAAGAAGGCGCTTGACGGTGAATCGGTAAACGCTCTTCAGTTGCAACAGGACCAGCTTCATCGATCGGGCGACCAAGAACGTCCATGATACGACCAAGCGTCGCTGGACCAACTGGTACAGAGATCGGAGCGTTAGTGTTAGTTACGTTCAAACCACGCTTAAGACCTTCTGTAGATCCCATCGCAATTGTACGTACAACGCCGTCACCAAGTTGTTGCTGAACTTCTAATGTAGTTTCAGTGCCATCAACCTGAAGAGCGTCATAGATCTTAGGAACACTGTTGCGTTCAAACTCGACGTCGATAACCGCGCCGATGATCTGAATGATACGACCGCTACTCATTGCTGTCTCCTCAATTCAAAATAATGTTAAACGGCAGCGGCACCACCAACGATCTCAGAAATTTCCTGAGTAATCGCGGCTTGACGCAGCTTGTTATAAATAAGTTGTAGGTTCTTGATCAATTCACCCGCGTTATCCGTTGCAGCTTTCATTGCAACCATACGAGCAGATTGCTCACACGCGATGTTTTCGATCACACCTTGGTATACCACAGACTCGATATAACGAACCAATAAACCATTTAAAAGCTCTTCAGCTTCTGGTTCATAGATATAATCCCAACCGTATTGGCGGTTAAGAGTCTTGTCATCTTCAGCAGCTGCTAAAGGAACAAGTTGTTCGATTTTTTGATTTTGAGTCATGGCATTCACAAAGCCGTTAGACACTAAATAAATGCGATCTAATTCGCCTTTATCGTATGCATCCAACATGACTTGTACAGAACCAGACAACTGTTCAAGACTTGGAGTGTCACCCACTTGAGTGGTTGCACCAAGTACTTTACCGCCGTAGTTTTTAAAAAACGAAACCGCTTTTTGACCAATCAAAGCAAATTGAACTTCAATTGACTGCTCTTGTTGCTGTTGAACGTGTTTTACCACTTTCTTGAACAAGTTAATGTTCAAACCACCAGCAAGACCGCGATCTGATGACACGATGATATAGCCAACGCGCTTAACTGGGCGTTCAACCATATAACGATGTTTATATTCAGGATTCGCTTGTACTAAATGAGCAATTACACGGTGCATATTTTCGGCATACGGACGGCCCTGAGCCATGCGCTCTTGCGCACGACGCATCTTAGAAGCTGCTACCATCTGCATCGCGCGAGTAATTTTCTGCGTGCTTTTGATACTAGCTACTTTGGCGCGAATTTCTTTTAAATTTGCCATACGCTTAACCTAGTATTCGAAGGCCCTTTCGAGCCCTCGAAGGTTGATTCCGTGAACCAAACCGACACTAAATTTCAACAGTTTGAAAATTAGTAAGTTTGAGTCGCTTTAAAGCTTTCAATACCAGCTTTGAATGCTGCTTCGATGTCTTTGTTCCAATCACCAGTTTCATCGATCTGTTGCATTAACGCAGCATGTTCAGAACGGAAGTAAGAAATTAATGCAGCATCAAAGTCTACAATTTTCTTCACTTCTACGTCAGCCATGTAGCCTTCGTTAGATGCATATACAGAAACAGCTTGGTCAGCAATTGAATATGGAGCATACTGTTTTTGCTTCATTAATTCAGTTACACGTTGACCATGCTCAAGTTGCTTACGAGTTGCTTCATCAAGGTCAGAAGCGAACTGAGCAAACGCAGCCAATTCACGATATTGTGCTAAAGCAGTACGAATACCACCAGACAATTTTTTGATGATCTTAGTTTGAGCAGAACCACCAACACGAGATACAGAGATACCCGCGTTCACAGCAGGACGAATACCTGCGTTGAATAATGATGTTTCTAAGAAGATCTGACCATCAGTAATCGAAATTACGTTCGTTGGTACGAATGCAGATACGTCACCCGCTTGAGTTTCAATAATCGGTAATGCAGTTAATGAACCAGTTTGGCCTTTAACTTCACCGTTAGTGAATTTCTCAACATAGTCAGCAGATACACGAGAAGCACGTTCAAGTAGACGACTATGAAGATAGAATACGTCACCTGGGTAAGCTTCACGACCTGGTGGACGGCGTAAAAGCAATGAAATTTGACGATACGCAACTGCTTGTTTAGATAAGTCATCATAAATGATTAACGCATCTTCACCGCGGTCACGGAAGTATTCGCCCATTGTACAGCCAGAGTACGGAGCAAGGAAAAGCATTGCTGCTGGATCCGCTGCCGCTGCTGCTACAACAGTCGTATACGCCATAGCGCCAGTTTCTTCTAACTTACGTACAACGTTTGCGATAGTTGATTGTTTTTGACCAACTGCAACGTAGATACATTTAATGCCAGAATTCTTCTGTGCGATGATCGCATCGATCGCCATTGCTGTTTTACCAGTTTGACGGTCACCGATGATTAATTCACGTTGGCCACGACCAACTGGAATCATTGTATCAACTGATTTATAACCAGTTTGTACAGGCTCATCTACCGATTGACGCCAAATTACGCCTGGTGCAACTTTTTCAACTGCATCAGATAATTTTGCATCAATTGGGCCTTTACCATCAATTGGGTTACCCAAAGCATCTACTACACGGCCTAAAAGTTCTGGACCAACCGGAACTTCTAATACACGACCTGTGCAACGCGCTTTTTGACCTTCTTGAAGGCTTAAGTAGTTACCTAAAACAACGACGCCCACTGAATCCTGTTCTAGGTTCAGTGCCATACCGTATAAGCCGCCGTCGAATTCGATCATTTCACCGTACATTGCATCAGCAAGGCCGTGAATACGCACAATACCGTCGGAAACCATAACAATGGTTCCTTCGTTCTTAGCGGTCGCGCTGGTGTCCAGATCGCCGATACGCTGTTTAATGAGCGCACTGATCTCGGATGGATTCAGTTGTTGCATTGCGCTATACCTCAATCTTTATTAAGTTCAGTCTTCTTTTTACGCAATTATGCAAGAAGACGAGTCCGCATTTTTTCAAGCTTATTAAGCGCAGAATCATCTATCACTTGGTCGCCTGCACGAATAACAACACCCGCGATTAACGCTGGGTTAACTTCTACTGAAACATTTACAGCTGCGTTGAAACGTTTCTCTAACGCAGATGCAAGTAATTGCTCTTGTTCAGCAGAAAGTGGTAATGCAGATTCAATCACAACATCTACCACATTGTTATTTTGTGATTTAAGAAGTTCGTACTCTGCTTCAATCTCAGGTAACAAAGTTAAACGATCATTTTCAGCCAAAAGTGTCAAAAAGTTAGACACTTCAGCAGTTTGATCTGCACCTAAAACCTTAGCAAATAAACTTACTTGCTCCACAGGAGTAAGCTCAGGGCGACTCAAGTAAGCGGAAAATGCTTCATCTTGCACCGCAGCACTAAGCACTTGTAACACATTTGACCAATTGTCAGTTGCACCTTGCTCAGAAGCGAAAGCAAATGCTGCTTTAGCGTACGGGCGTGCTAACGTCAAGAGTTCAGCCATAATCGCCTCGCTTAAAGTTTAGCAGCCAGCTGAGTAAGCATGGCATTGTGAGCTGCTTCATCAACTTGTTGGTTCAGAATTTTCTCTGCACCAGCAACAGCAAGAGCTGCAACTTGTTGACGTAATTCTTCACGAGCAGCATTGATCTCTGTGTCAACAGCTTCTTTCGCTTGTTGACGAATACGCTCACCTTCAGCAGATGCTTGAGTACGAGCTTCTTCAACCAATTGAGCCGCACGACGGTTCGCTTGTTCGATCAATTGAGCCGCTTGTGCTTTCGCTGCATCTAATTCAGCTTTAACTTGAGCTTGCGCATCTGCAAGATCAGCTTTCGCCTTTTCAGCTGCATTTAAGCCATCAGCAATTTTACGCTGACGCTCACTAATCGCATTGATTAGTGGAGGCCAAACGAATTTCATACAGAATGCGACAAAGATCGCAAACGCAATCGCTTGACCAAACAGAGTATAGTTAATATTCATTGCTATTCCTCAAATAGTTGATTTCGGAATTTAGCTAATTAACCTACTAGGCCGATGAACGGATTTGCAAAGATAATGAACAAACCAATACCAACACCGATCATAGGCACAGCATCAAGAAGACCCGCGATTAAGAACATACGAGTTTGAAGTTGTGGAGCCAATTCTGGTTGACGAGCAACAGCTTCAAGGAAGCGACCACCTAAAAGACCAAAACCGATCGCAGTACCCAAAGCACCGAACGCGATTAAAAGAGCAGCTGCAACAGCAGATAAGCCAACTACTAAATCCATGAAAAAATCCTCAGAGGTTGAGTTTAAATCAAACAAAAAAACTTTAGCCCAACTACATAGTGTAGTCGAGCAAATATTAATTAATGCTTCTCGCTAGCCATACTCATATACACGATCGTTAACATCATGAAGATGAATGCTTGTAACGTGATAACAAGAATATGGAAGATTGCCCAAGGCACAGACAACGCCCATTGAATCCAGAACGGTAATAATGCGATCAAAATGAAGATCAATTCACCCGCATACATGTTACCGAACAAACGGAGAGCCAATGAAATTGGACGCGCGATAAAAGTTACTAATTCAAGAAGAATATTTACTGGAATTAATAATGCTTTTAAAAATGGGTTACTTGGATTGAATGGGTTAAGCGCAAATTCTGCACCGAAACCGACAAGACCTTTTTCACGGATACTATAGAAAATAGTTAACGCAAATACTGATAACGCCATACCAAGGGTTACGTTAGGGTCAGTAGATGGAACGATCTTGAAGTAAACATGATGCGGGTCGATACCGAATAGCCCACCAATTATGTGTTGAGCTGTATAAGGAATCCAGTCAACAGGGATAAGGTCCATCAAGTTCATGAGGAAAATCCACACGAAGATGGTAAGAGCTAGAGGCGCGATTAAACGTGATTTACCATGAAAGGTATCACGAACACTTGAGTCAACAAACTCAACGATCATTTCAATTGCAGCCTGGAACTTGGTCGGAACACCAGAGTTTGCAGCTTTCGCTACTAACCAGAACAACAAACAGAAAATGACGCCAAGGCCGATTGACCAACCCATAGAATCCAAGTGAATAGCAGTGAACCCCATCTCTTTCGCTTCTTCAGCAGTCTCAGCTAACTTCCACGTACCATCTGGTGCTTTACCATAGGTCATGTTCGTTAAGTGATGCTGAATATACTCAGACGAGGTAAGGGTATGTTCTTCAGCAGCCATAAATCACACCTGGTTAATGTCAAATACAAATTAGAGTTAACGAATATCGCGTGCTGCTTGATATCTCGTTAAACATCTAAAAAACTTTTCAATTTTTCGTTGCAATTCAACTCATTTTGATAGACGCGACGCCCAAAAAGGTGCGACCCACGACATGGTCTGAACGAGTATGAAACCACAAAACAATGCGACCGCTGACAACGGTTTCACATTGATTAAAATCAAAATGAAGCCAACAATCACAATTCCAAACTTACCGAGCAACCCCCGATACATATTCGATAGAACCTGTTTCGAAGCTCTTGCACCTGCAGCTCTGAACGACTGCCATGAAAAATAACAACTGGCTAGCCAACATACGAATGCACCTAATGCTGCACTCAAAGCCGCAGTCGAGTCTTTCAAGACCCACGCTATCAAGGCTGAAACAGGTATCATACATGCTTGCAAGATGACTAAAGCTTTCGCTAATCGTCGGTCAATCAAGCGACTAGTTCGGCTCATTTATTATCCACTCACAGCAATAATGCTTGACAAGTTTAGCTGATGATTATTTTTAATCGCAGGCATTATAGAGTTACACCCCTGAACATGCAATCTTTTCCCGACCTAAGTCTGGTATTTTTAGATCGTTTATTGCTGAGCACTTATACAATTATCGGCTGTTTTTACATCACTTTTGTGCTTTTTCTACACATGCACGTACTTGTATCGCTAGAGTCTGCCATGCTGTTATAAAATTCTGGTGTTTAGCAAAACTCTCATCAACTGCGAGAAAATTCACATGACCTAGAGACTTATATTGATTTTTATTAGCTACAGTTTCAGCCAAAAGACACATCTTTTGCTGAGGGCGATGGTCTTTTAAATATTTGATTTGAGCAATTGTAGGTGCCATATGTGGGTCTTCTGTCATCGCACCAGCGAATTTTAGCAACAGCGCACGCTCCAAGTATTGGTATGCATCATGTAATGACCAATACGGCTGAACACCATGATTGAGTTTTACACTTTGTGAGGTTTTCAGCATCTCATGTGCAAAAAGTTTAGCATTACTCCAATACTTGTCTTTAAACTCAGGTTGTTGTTGTGAGCGTAATGCCGCTATAAAAAAGCCAATACGAACTGCATTATTTGGTTCTAACCATACATGAGTATCGACAGTTCCTTTTACTACGT
Source organism: Acinetobacter sp. ANC_7654 (assembly GCF_056779855.1). Lineage (NCBI taxonomy): Bacteria > Pseudomonadati > Pseudomonadota > Gammaproteobacteria > Moraxellales > Moraxellaceae > Acinetobacter > Acinetobacter sp. ANC_7654. The sequence goes on from NZ_JBWYIR010000012.1 coordinate 26,331, forward strand.
CCCCTCGACTATTTCTAAGCGGCAATGTTTGCAATATTCCTGTATTCAATAAGGCAACTGCTTTAGAGTTTTTCGCCAAAATACTCTCTAATGGCGCTTCATGCGCTTTACCAAGCCAAATAACCAATCCTGCATCTTGAATTAATTTGCGGTGCGCAGGGGTCAGATGAACATCATGCCCTGTTTGATTTTCTAGCAACAATTTTGGTTCTTCAATACCTTGAGTGATTTCTTTTGCAATCAAATACACTGGGTGTGTCGAAACCACCAAGGGTGCTTGTGCCCAAGCCAAGGTTGTGAATAATGCTGTAAAGCATAGTGCTAGCAGACGCAACATGAAATTAATTACCACTCGAATTTTGACGTTATAATATAACAAACAGTTGAAAATGCCTATGCTGTTCGTAAGTTGCAAGGTCTCATGATACTATTTATGAGATATCCCCTTCCCTTTTCGAAGTCTTGAGGTCAGTCCATGAGCGCATGTTCACACGAACATCATGATACTTTACACGGTGTGCATGATCACCCGAATGTTGAAGCTCGTTTATTAGAAGCTGAAGCAAGCTGCGCTGCTTCAGGCGCTAAATTGACTCCGCTTCGCAGAGAAGTTTTAGAGTTAATTTTAACGGCCTCAGGGCCTATGGGCGCTTATGACTTGTTGGCGAAATTAAAAGGTAATGCTGAACGTCCAGCAGCACCTCCAACTGTTTACCGCACCCTCGATTTTTTGCTCGAAAAAGGTTTTATTCATCGTTTAACTTCAATTAATGCCTATATTCCATGTTGCCATCCTCGTGCTGGACATCAAGCCGCTTTTCTCATTTGCTCTAAATGCAATACAGTAAAAGAGGCTTCAGCTCTTGGTTTGATTCAACAACTTGATCAATTGGCTTCGTCTGATCATTTTCAGGCTCAACATAGCATTATTGAGATTTCAGGATTATGTCAGCAGTGCTCTCAGTAAGTTCTGCATTGCCATTAATTGAACTGCAGCAAATTAATGTGCGAATTGATGAAAGAGACATTTTAAAGAATGTTGACTTTCAGATTCATGACAAAGAAATTATTACCCTCATTGGTCCCAATGGGGCGGGTAAATCTACGCTTATCAAAGTGATTCTTGGAATTGTGAAGGCCAATTCTGGTCAAATTAAACATCATAAAGCCTTAAAGCTTGCTTACGTCCCTCAAAAGTTCAATCCATCCCACAGCTTGCCACTTCGAGTGAAAGATTTACTTGATTTAGAAAATTGTGATCTTGCGATTAAACAAGAAATTATTCGAGATACTGGGATCATAAATTTACAAGATTCGAAAGTCCAACAGCTGTCTGGTGGGGAACGCCAGCGTGTACTTTTAGCACGCGCTCTACTGCGTCAACCCAACTTATTGGTACTCGATGAACCGATGCAAGGTTTAGATATTCAATCTGAAGCTGAACTTTATGATTATGTTCGAAGTCTACCTGAGCGCTACGGTTGCTCGATCTTAATCGTCTCTCATGATTTGCAGTGGGTGATGCAAGGTACACAGCGCGTGGTATGCCTCAATAAACATATATGTTGTAGCGGTTTGCCTGAAAATATTCAACAAGACCCTGAGTATCAAGCTATTTTCGGCACTAATCGAGTGTTCTACCAACATCATCACGATCATTGTGCACATGGTGATACAGCAACGCCATGTCAACACGATCCTCGTCCCCATATTCATCCAGAACCGGAAGCTTAGATCATGATGGAATGGTTACAACTTCTATTACCCGCATGGATTATGGGAACATTATTAGTGTTTCTAACTGCACCGCTCGGTTGTCTTATGTTATGGCGCCGTATGTCATTCTTTGCAGACACAATGGCGCATGGAACTCTCTTGGGTGTGGCGATTGCTGGCTTACTCACCCTCCCCTTATGGATGGGGGTTACGTTTACCGCGTTACTCTTGGTCGCAGTCCTTTGGGTATTGCATGATCCTCGCCTGCCCAACGATGCATTACTTGCGTTATGTTCAGCAACGCTGCTTTGCTCAGGACTATTGGTCATCCAACACCTCCCTGCGCTAAGACCTGAGTTGCTGAGTTATTTATTTGGCGATCTTTTAACAATATCTTGGTCCGACTTACCGACATTTGCAGTGGTGATTGTCATTGCACTCTCTGTGCTCTATAAAAGTTGGCAATCTCAGATTCAAATTGCGATTGATCCTGATATTGCGGTAAGTGAAGGTGTGAATGCGAAATGGCAGCGCCTTATTTTTATGCTGCTTCTTGCCTTATTTACAGTACTAGCGTTACGTGCAGTAGGTTCATTACTCATGGGTGCTTTATTGGTTATACCTGCATTAACCGCAAGACTTTTAGCACATTCACCTAAACGCATGGTGCTATGGTCTTTTATTGTGGCTCAAGTTGGTGTGACTGTGGGCTTATGGTCGAGTGCAGGTTTAAATATTGCGACAGGTTTAAGCATTGTATTAACCATGGCAATCGTATTTGCTGTGATTTTTATCATTCAAAAATTTAAAAAAATAGCCTGATTTATTTGGGCTATTCATTAATCTTGCTTCTTTATAAAATATTTATGAAGACAGAGAAAGATATAACAAGAGAATAAAAAAACCACCATAACCAATAAATTAATGAGGCCTTTTATCCATATCACATGCCAAAAGCCAAAAAAGGTCTGAGGCATAAACCAATATTCAACAATATAGAAAGGCAACCATTCGAATAGTAAACCGATTGCAGCCGTGATAAATAAGACCACATTGATCCACATAAAATAAACCATTTGTTTGAAAAACATCTTATATTGCGAAGTATCATCCACAATCATTTTTTTTATAAGGGTGGTGATCAAAGTTAAAATCACTGTAAGACCAAATGTGGCGCATATGCCAACACCCGCGCCCCACATCACAAACTTGATCCATTCCCACACACTTTCAGGCTGTAAATAAAAATACGCCCAGATATAGGGAGTTGAAATTAAGCCGAGCCCCAACAGAATAGTCAAAATTAATATTTTAATTTTCAACAAAATAACCCTCATTCGTTATTTTATTGTGTCTTATTGATGCACTAAACTCAATAAAAAAGCCGCACCTGCAAATAAACCTGCAAAGGTACGATTCATGACTTTTTGTTGACGAGGTGATTTAAGTAAACGCAATACCTTCGCTGCAAGACTTGTATATCCAGCCATAACGATAAGATCAATAGCAATCATTGTACAAGCCATGATGAGGTATTGTGGCCATTGAGGCTTTGAAAGATCCAGAAACTGTGGCAATACTGCCAATAAGAATACAATTGCTTTTGGATTACTCATATTGACAAAGAAACCGCTGATTACTAGCTTCATCGCTGACTTTTGCTTTAAATCAGACTGAATTTCTATGGACTGCACTGGGGCTTTCCACTGTAAATATGCCAAATATAATAAATACCCAACCCCAAACCATTTGACGATCAAAAATGCCAAAGGAGTCGTAGCAAAAAGTACGCCTGCTCCCGCAGCGACAACTCCAATTTGAACCAAAAGTGCAAGTTGCAGACCAATTGCATTCCAATAGCCTCGTTTGAATCCATAATTCAAACCACTAGACATAGATGCAATAGCACCTGCACCAGGCGAAATACTAATAACCCAACATGCAAGCATGTAGGCAAACCACATTTGATAAGACATAACGATTTGGGAGATTTATTTTGATGAGATTATATGACAATTCGACTTTTTTAAGATTTAAAATTTGAATGTTTTTTTAAACGTCTGTCTGTTCAGCACTATGATGATCAGGCACAATGTGATCAGCAAAATTAGGATATTATAATTTCAGGAGCCATGAATGACTTCCCAATCCGTAATCTTACCATTACCTTCAGATCATGCTCGCTTTATCACTTTGCGTTTAAAAGATTTATCAATAGATCAACTAAAAGAAAAACTTGAAGATCTCTTTACGACTCGTGATCGCTTAATTACTCAACATCCTCATGCTCAAATTAAAACTGCGGTGGCTTTTGGACCAGAACTTTGGTCACAACTTTACCCTCACCAACCAAAAGGTTTTAAACAGCTTGAACCAATTCAAGGCTCTTTCACAATGCCTGTGGTCCCTGCTGATGTTTTAATCCATATCGCAGCACAGCGCACTGATATTTGTTTTGCCTTAAGCCAAGCTTTTTTTGAAGGCATTCAGGATTTAGTTGAGGTTTTAGATGAGCGCGTGTGCTTCCGAAATTTTGATGGTCGAGATTTAACTGGTTTTATTGATGGCACCGAAAATCCTCAATTTCCAGATGATCGTGCTGAAACAGCTTTATTAGGTGAAGATGCAGGAATTTTCACTGATGGCTCATTCGTTTTTGCTCAACGTTATCGTCATGATTTAGATAAATGGAAAAAACTTAAAGTTGATGCACAAGAGCAAGTGATTGGGCGCACCAAACTCGAAAGCATTGAGCTTGATGACGATGTTAAACCCGACAATGCACATGTGGCTCGCACCGTTGTTGAAGATGATGAAGGTGAGGAGCTTGAAATTCTTCGCCACTCTTTACCATATGGGGATGGACGTGGTGATCAAGGTTTGTATTTTATCGCTTATACGAAAGATTTAACCCGTATTGATCGCATGCTGACACGTATGTTTGGAACTAGTGGCGATGGTATTCATGATCGTTTATTGCACTTTGTTGCGCCTTTAGATGGAGCTTATTACTTCGCCCCAAGTGAAGAGTTGCTAGAAAAGGTATTCGAAGATTAAACAATAGAAAGCCGACGTAAGTCGGCTTTCTTTAATTTTATTTAAAGTTATAAGTTTTTTTTCCTAATCCTTCAGAATATTCAACTTTGAAATCGCTGTCGATTAAAACCTTTTTATTTGCGTAGATATATTTTTCTTCTACCATTTGATTATTGTTAACCTTCATGATTCTTAAGTTTGGACCACTCTCATCCTCAAATGGTGAAATAATAATCTTAAAATTATCTTTCTCCAATATTGCACTTGGTCCATCATTAATATTTATAAAGTCATACTTCTTGAATAAAATACTCGTTGAAAATAGATTTAAATTCTCACATTCTTTAACTTTAATATCATTAATACATTTAAAATGTAAATCTGAATTGTAAATTATTGATGTTTTATAACTTTTTTTATTTTCATTTTTTTCTACTTCCATCTTTTTAAAATTATTTTTTTCAAATATATAACAGTCATTTTCAACATTAATATTATTGTCGCTTTTTGCAAATGTCGTTCCCGAAAGACAAATTTTATTATCATTTTTTGAAAACCTAATTTGGGGTTTTTCATCAAAAATTACTTGTAATCTTTCATCAACGAAGTTCCCTAAACTCTGTGGCAACGGTATAACTTTATTAGTTTTCGGATCAAGAAGAATAATATTTTTTATGTGCCTTCTCTCTCCTTTACCTATATCTCTTTTTCCATCATCCACTAAAATAATTTTATTATGAAAAAAATTAGGTTGATCTTTAATATGTATATTATATTTTCTGAGTTTGTCTTCACTACAAAAATCTACATTTATCTCCTCAATAAAACAATTAGAAACATTGTTTTTTGTTAAAACTGTTGCTGTAGAGTAGGAATCTTCACTCTGCTCTTTTGAATAAGTACAACTCGTAATTAAAAATCCAGATATTAATGTTATTAAATATTTAAACATATTCATTTTTCAACCTATTTGGCAGAGTGGTATTGTTTAATTTCTTCAAATATCATTTTAACCTTAGCAGTTGAATGACTATTTGCTCTGTTAGTATTTGATTCGTGATAACCTATTGTACCGTCAGAAACCACATTAGATTTATTTTTGTGACCTTTAGGCAATGCAATTGAAGCCCACTCTTTAGAGGCATCAATCATGGCCATTTCAACTGTGGAGCTTCCATTTGAAATTAGATTGTAAATTGCAGATCTTCCTCTCAATAAATGCTCTTTAAATACTCTTTCTTGCATATCTGCATCGTAAAGTTCATCACCAGTAAGATTCATTCTCGATTTTGCTGCAGATAATGTTGAAGGTATTGTTTGATATTTCCCAGTTGCAAACCGGCGTCGTTCATCTTGCCAAGTATATTTGGTTGAAGCATCCAATAGCTGATTAATTGTTTTTCCTGTTATTGTCCCAGGCAAATCATTCATTTTTCCAAACTTTACTCTTTTATTTTCAGGTGCACCCGCATTCCATGCTTCATAACTCCCCTCACCACTTGCTATAGCATCGCCCAATTCAATCACTAATTGATCAATAGTTTTGTCTGTAATTTTAGAGAGTTGTGTAGAAGTTGCAGTAAAACCTGCACAACTTAATAATGAGTTCAAGTTTAGCGATTTTGCTATATCAACTATTGAACCACCATTCAATTCAGTTACCGTTTTTTTAAAAAACTCATCTTCAAAATATATGTTTGATAACCTAGTAATATCAAAATGTACCCATGTTTGTGCTCCTGAAGAACCATCATTAAATACTTTAGGTTCTAAGTAAATTTTATTGCTAGCTCTCCGTTCAGTGGCATCCATTTTTACCGCCATAATATTCTTACGTATAAATTCCATATCCGCCAAATCACGGGTTCGAACTCCGTTTTTATTGATATGCAAATCTAGTGCTAAACCCATATGATTAACACTAGTCCTGCTTTTTTTCTTATTATTTTCAATGCACCTATATCCAGATTCAATATAAGCAATTTCTAAGTTTTTAGTTTTAAATTCATTTTTTAAATAGAAATTCAAAGCTTTCACAATCCAGATAAGTGATCTATGTAACCCAGGATATTCGTTAGCAATATTACTTCCAGATTTAATACCTCTTCTATTATTACCATAACCCGAACAACTACCACATGGGCATGAAGCTTTGTTCATAAAACTACTTACTGGATATTCATAGTAAAACTTATCAAGTGCCGCTAAAACACTTCCACAAATTTTGCCCGTTTCAGGAACGCCCATATAATCTTTTTGGAATTGTCTAATACATTTGGCAGTTAACTCAGTGAATTCATCGCTTGGTAAAGCCCCGCCAAAACCAGCTAAACGAATATTGATTTCTTGTATTAATTCACTCTTTCCACTTGAAATACATTGAGGATCAGTTTTACACATATTGGGGGCTGATGTTTTTGGGGTCCCACTTTCTTGACTTCTATCCTCTACCGTCAAAATTTTGACAGCTGAATCTACCGTTTCAGTAATAGCCTTCTTTCCATCTTCGTAAACTTTGTTCAGCCACTCTTTTGCCTCATTCGTTAAGCCACTAAAGCCGTCGTTTCTTTCGGTAGTCGATGTGCTTGTTTGTTGCTTTTTTGGAGAAGGTTTAGATTGCGTTATGGGTTTGGGTTTATCTTGAATACTCCTATCACCTGTAGCTGGTATATTAACAGGCAGCTTTAAAATTTGCCCAATATTTAGTCTATCTGGATTCTTTAACTGATTTAATCTTTCCAATGCTCTAACAGTAGTTCCATTTGCTTTAGCAATTGCAGTTAGCGTCTCACCTTTTCGTACTACATGAGTTTTTCTTCTATATACACCAGCAGCACCTTGATTATTGAGTGTTTTCAAATCCAATAGCACTTTGGGACTTGCGATAGTGACCAGCATACGATCTTTTGACATCACAAAACTTTTAACATTCAGCATCATTCCATTAAACATACTTTTGATATATACATCTAAGCTAGTGCCTTTATCTCTACTAATCTCAACAATACAACCAGCCGAATTTGTTGCTCCCGCAGCTATTAGTTGACCTGTTTTTGTATTTTTAACCTGATATTGAACTTTAGAAATAGGATTCCCAAATATATCTACTAGTTTAATAGTTACTAATGATTTCCTAGAGTTTGTCATAACTTAGACCGTATATTATTTATTATTATCTTTAAAATTTAGGGTTGCTCTATTTGAACTACCTAAAAAATCTTCTTCATCAAAGCCATCTATTGTTATTCCCCATTCTTCATCAGGGCCAATAAGAACTTGTATTTTTGAGGGATCTGCTGTGTTTATCTTGCCAGTTCGACCGTGCTCATCAATTTGACCTGAAACAAAAGAATTGGTGTCTGGTATAAATGCTTTATAACTCAGTTTACTAAAATCACTTTCCCAAAATAAATCATAAATGTCTAACTTATTGCTGAATAAAGTTGTATTTGGTAATTGCGGAAACTCATAAGAAATATTGGCTCCACCCGTAAACAAATGTTGCCCTGCCTTACTCTCAAATTTTCCACCCGTCGTGCTAAATACTCCACTAGCATTAATCTTGAGTTGCGAGCCACCTGCGGTCAGTACAATTTCTTTAGGGCTGGTAATTTCAATTTTATCTTCGGTTGAAATAAGCTTAATCACCTTACGTGCAATTGCTTCAATCGCATCATCTTGCGCTTGTAATTCAACTTTACCCTTAGCTGCGAACGCTCGAAATCCTTTCTGTGCAGCAAACAAACTGATCTTGTCTTGAGCATGCCCCACAATGTTTTTTTGCGCACTTAAATTAATTGAACCCTGTGCACTCTCCGCAATATCTTGTGATGCTTGAAGAATAATGTCCTCAGGCGTTGTTAATGCAATCCCATTCGGTGAAGCCAAAAGCATGAGTGCCTGTCTAAATAAACGTCCTTGCTCTTGTTTTTTTTGATTAGAACTATTTTCTAATCCTTGAGTATATCCCTCCATAAAACCTGTCAGTGTGCTTAAGGCTTTTACTGGATTAATATCATCTTTTTTGTTTGCACCACCAAAACTAGTGCATAACACCAGTTGATCTTCCACATTCAAGTCAACGCTCGAAATTGCTTTACTCACATCTTGAAGTGCTTGAAATGGGTTATCTTTAATCCCATTTTTAATACTTTCAAATTTCCTCTTTATCGCCTCAGAACCATATTCTTGTACGTTATCAATAAATTCCTTGAGATTATCAACCGCTTCTTGAGCATGCTCAAAGTAACTATTAAACTCATCTACAATACCAGCAGCATTACCACCTAAAGTACCAATATCCTTAATAAAGCCACCACAATCTTTCAATGCATTTACTGGATCCTTCGCTATTCCCTCTTTAAATAAACTCACTGTAGACTGCAAAGCTTGAGCACTACTTTTGATTTCTAATGATTGAATAAATTTAGGTAATCTACTAATTACATTTAATGCATCCGATTGTTGTTTTACTGCAATCTCACTGAGCATTTTCATACTCTGCTCACTCTGACTCAACAGAGATTGAGCCTGTGTAGCTTCAAGATGATCAGCAATTGCTTTTTCTTGTGCATAAGTCGTAATGAGCATTCCTTTCCCTGCACGAACAGCACCATAGGCATCAGTTCTCAGCTCAAATCCTTCTCCACGTCCATCACTTTTTTCCTTATCCTTAGGATGACTCAAATTACCCAAATTCAATTGAGTTGCCGCATGACTACTTTGCAACTGAGTACTAATTTGTCCTGTCGTATCATCAAATCGGAGTTGGTTAAATCCAGAACCACCAACTTCTGCCGTGCGAATTCCACTGAGTTTTTTTGTATCAGGTAACTGCCCCTTAACATCAAACATGGTTTGATGACGTTCAGCCTCATGTAAACGCCCAACAACGAAAGGTCGATCAACATTTCCATCAAAGAAGTCAATGACTACAATTTCACCTATACGTGGATGGAATCTTGATCCATAACCCTCCCCAGCCCAAGAGGTTAAAACATCAACCCATGCAGAGTCTGTATCATTATCATTCGCCCCTGCCCCACCATCATGTTGATGGTCATCATTAAGTGTAAATACGAAGCGAACCTTAATACGTCCCCATTGATCCACATAGATCGTTTCACCTTCAGGTCCAACCACTTTTGCCCGTTGAGGATAAGCAACTGGACGATGTTTCAATGGATCATATTCTGGAACAATAGGTATAGCTCGGCGCACTAAACTCAGTTCTGTAGATAAACGCTCATCTGTTTTTGTCTTTTTCCAACGACTTAAATCAATTAATGTTTCAATTTGATTATTTAAATCTTTAGGTAAATTATTTTGATTAAAAAAATGTTTTCCTAAAATAATAAATTGGCGATCTGCCCCTTGATGTTGATCTATTTCTGGATGACCCATAAATTCAAACCAATACCCAACATTGGCATCTCGAACGCTACTCACCGCAGTAAAGTATTTAGCCTGCAAATCTTGGTATTGATTGAGTTGTGTATTCAGTTTTTGCAGTTGTGAATTGTTTGATGGAGTGGCTTGATCTTCACCTTTTAAATCAGCAATCCAAGCAGGACTCACAGTCCATGCTTGTTCTAGACTTAAGGTTTCATTGTCCAACTGGTCACTATGTTGATGAGCACTGAGTTGATAATCATCTTGATCTTGCGCAAGTATATCGCCCTGCCAACGTTGTACCTGAATTGCTGTAGATTGTATTGAGCGTTGAGCAATAAAGCTGGTAATCGTATCAAAACGTTCTGTTGCATGACTGCGATGGAATCTGAGCGTGCGTCGATCTAAAGGCTCGTACTGACTATTTTCATCTATTAGCCTTAATTTTTGTGATTGAATTTCTTTCACTGAGAATGGCACAGTTTGATCTGTCTCATCAATCAACCAATTAATGCCTTCACTCCGCCATAAGCGTGTTAGAAAATCATAGTCTGATTCGTTGGCTTGCATCACAAATGGACGTATATCATATGATGCTTTTAAACCCGCCGTTGACAGACTCAAAGCGGCACTAAATAACACGCTTTTCGTCTGCCACTCTTTAAAAATAATCTCAGTGATATCAACCACGGATTTGTTCATAAATACGCGACTGTTACGGCGTTTGTGCCAAAGTGAAGTTGCATCTTCAACAGTCAACTTATATAAGGTCAATGCTCCATCACTTTGACCTTGGCTCACCCCTGTCACAATCCCAGTAGTCCGAGCTAATTTTCCAAGATCCGTAACTTGATCGACAGCCACTAAACAACCAATGAATTGCTTAAGTTGTAAATGCGCATTCGTCGATAAGCATAATACTTCAGCTTTTAAGCCTTGATTAATAAAGTGTTGACCCTGAATTCGTTGAATGAAAACTTGGCTATCTAATATTGGATTAGAAAATTTAATATGTAAGGCGCGCTTTTGCGGGCTAAGACCCAAGCCTTCTATAATTGAATTGATATTATTGAGCATAGAATGATTAAAGCTATTATTATGATTTTTGAAAATTGTAGCGTATTCCGCTCAATCTTGCTTTTAAATATTGTAATTATTCTAAACAAAAAATAGGAACCAACGCATTGATTCCTATTTATTTCCAATGAATTTATATTGAAAATTCAAGTTTTTTTAAAATGGAATTCGCTTATAACGGCGATATTCAGGCTTCCAGAAATTATCTTCAATACTTTTTTCGATCAGCTCATCACTCAATGGCAAAGCAACACCATCCTCAATTGCCGCTTTTGCAACCTTAAACGCGATGATTCGGGAGACTTTCTGCAAATCATTAAGATCAGGAAGTAAGTCGTCGTCAGGGTTTTGCAATTTTGGAGAGCAATCTGCTAACGCCATGCTTGATGCCATCAGCATATTGTCTGTAACACGCGTTGCCTGCACAGCAATCACCCCTAAGCCAATCCCTGGGAAAATATAAGAGTTATTACACTGAGAAATATTGTGTAGCTTATCTTGATAATTAACTGGCATAAATGGACTACCAGTTGCAATCAAAGCGCGACCGTCCGTCCACTGAATAATATCTGCTGGTACGGCTTCTACACGCGACGTTGGATTCGACAATGGCAATACAATAGGATGCTCGCAATTGGATGCCATAGTTCGAATAATTTCTTCAGTGAACAGACCCGGTTGTCCAGAAACACCAATCAACACAGTCGGGTGTGCATTTTTTACAACATCTAGCAATGAAATGATGCCTTCCGCATCAGCCCACGCGGATACATTTTCTGAACTTTGAACCAGTTTACGCTGAAAATCTAAAAGGTTTGGTTGATTATCGGTCAATAATCCAAAACGATCGACCATATAGATTCTTGATCTTGCCTCAGCATCACTCAAACCTTCAGCCACCATTTGCGCAATGATTTGCTCAGCGATACCACAGCCCGCTGAACCAGCACCCAAGAATGCCACTTTCTGGTCACGTAATTGCTTTCCTGCAGCACGACTTGCTGCGATTAAGCTGCCGACTGCAACAGCAGCAGTGCCTTGAATATCATCATTAAAACAACAATATTGATTACGATATTTTTCCAGCAATGGCATTGCATTTTTTTGAGCAAAATCTTCAAATTGAATCAAAGCTTTTGGCCAACGGCGTTTAATCGCACGAAGTACGTCATCCACAAAGTCATAGTATTCATCGCCACTAATACGAGGCTGATTCCAACCTAAATAAATTGGATCATTTAGCAACTGTGCATTATTGGTTCCTACATCCAATGTAATGGGTAATGTATACGCTGGGCTAATACCACCACATGCGGTATAGAGAGATAATTTTCCGATTGGAATTCCCATCCCACCAATCCCTTGGTCACCTAAACCAAGAATGCGTTCACCATCTGTGATTACAATGACTTTGACGTTGTTCTTATTCACATTTTGTAAAATATCGTCAATGTTGGCACGATCAGGATATGAAATAAATACACCACGATGACGGCGGTAAATATCAGAAAATCGTTGGCAAGCCTCACCTACCGTTGGGGTATAAATAATCGGCATCATCTCTGATAAATGATTTTCTATGAGGTGATAAAACAAAGTCTCATTGGTGTCTTGTATATTTCTCAGATAAATATGCTTATTAATGTCGTCATGAAATGACGTAAATTGTTGATATGAACGTTGGTGTTGCTCTTCAATCGTTTCAATCACATGAGGCAGCAAACCGTTTAGATTAAAACTCGCTCGCTCCTCCTCAGTGAACGCAGAGCCTTTATTAAGAAGAGGTAGTTCAAGCAAAGTAAAGCCAGCATAAGGGGTATAAAGAGGGTGTTTTACTTCAGTGTGTTCAGTTGTCATCTCTAATCTCATGGATCAGGCCTAAATTCAGACCTTTTTCATTTCATTTTTACCATTTATTTAAGAAATAGCTTAAGCCGAAATGAAGACAAATGTATATTTATAAAATTGATAATAATATTGGCAGTATTTTTAAATTTTATAACTTCAATCCATCATTCTATTGATAGAAAATTAGATAAAACTGTCACATTTCAAATGTATTATTCATGTTTATTAACTTTTTTTTGCAAACTAATCTGAACGATTCAGCTAATATCGGATTCAATCGTATTTTTACTTCATTATTAGATCCACATGAAAATTACAGCTAAAATTGCCATTTTGCCATTAACTATTATTTCACTGCTAAATGTAACGGGTTGCCAAACCATCACTGACACGACCTCAAAGGTCGGTGATAAAGCACTTTCAATGGTGGGTTTAGCACGCGCCGATAAGACCCCTGAAATTGATAAAAAAGGCATTGTCGATATTAGTAAAACAACACTCGAGCAAATTGAGAAACTTAAACAAAATATGCCGATTGGTCAGTGGGTATATATCGAAAATGACCTTCAAGGAATTTATGACTTACAAAACAAAGCAGTTGATGGTCACATGCTGTTCCTGCGCTTAAATTGTAAGAATAGTGTCCAAAAACCAAGTCTCAGCATACAAAATGCGGAAGGATCAGAAATTTTAAATAGTCTTCAGCCTGAAGTTGGAACGATCCAAGTACTACTCGACAATAAGAATTACGGAAATCCTTTTAGTTTGGCGAATCAAAAAAAATTAGCGACATTTCAAACTGCTGCTCAAAAGGCCAAAACCATTAAAATCTTCCATGCATCTAAGTTATACACTTTCCAAAATGGTAAAGCAGAATTACTAAATAAGCCTGTCACGTGTATGGCTTAATTTCGAGTCATAAAATTGCCTGATTTCTATTTAAATTCACATTAAATGAGATAAAGACAATCAGGCTCAATTCAATCATCGATATGCATTAGATGTAAAAGATTAATTTCATCATCGTTAATTCTGCAAATAGCGCATAGTGATTAAAAAAACTGATTTTATTATTTTTTATGTCGGATAAGTTTTATTCAACGCAAATCTGCTTCGCTAATGAGCGCTAAATTTGCTATATTTGTCGTTTTTCTGCGACATTAATTTTTCGATAAATTATGAATACGGCAATACAAGCAGCTCTCGATCATGCAGTGCAATCTCTTCAAGCTGAAGGGGTCCTCCCATCTGACTTTAACAACAGCGGAAACTTAACGCGAACCAAAGACCGAAGCCATGGTGACTTCGCTTCGAATATCGCAATGATCGCGTCTAAAGCTGCAGGTATGAAGCCTCGTGATTTAGCAGAAAAAATTCTTGCTGCACTGCCAGAAGTTGCGGATATCAGTAAAGCGGAAATCGCTGGTCCTGGTTTTATCAACTTTTTCTTGAATGCAGACCAACGTTTTGCTGTTCTTGATGCTATTCAGGCACAAGCTAATGATTTTGGTCGTACACAAGTAAATGCTACGAAAAAAATCCAAGTTGAGTTTGTCTCTGCGAACCCGACATCAAGCTTACATGTGGGTCACGGTCGTGGCGCAGCATATGGCATGACGGTTGCGAATTTACTTGAAGCAACTGGTGCTACAGTGGATCGTGAATACTATGTGAATGACGCTGGTCGTCAAATGGATATTTTAGCGACGTCTACTTATCTACGTTACCTTGAGTTAACTGGTCAAACATTAGTATTCCCTAAAAATGCTTACCAAGGCGACTATGTCAAAGAAATCGCACAAAGCATTATTGATCAAGACGGCGATGTATATGTTCGCCCTGTAGCTGATGTTTATAAAGATGTACCAGAAGATGTGCAGTATGCTGAAGAACTTGATACCGAAGGTAACAAGGTTGTAATTACTGGCGATAAAGAAAAACACATTGATGGTCTAATTTTTAACTCGCAGACGTTAATAGGTGAAGGTTATCGCGTTTTTCATCAAGCTGCGTTAAAAGCAATTCTTGATGATATTAAAGATGATCTTGGTGAATTTGGTGTGACTTTCAACCAATGGTTTAGTGAAGCATCATTGACTGAAAAAATTGAAGAAGCATTACAAACACTTGATCAACGCGGCTTCCTCTATGAGAAAGATGGCAACATTTGGTTCAAATCAACAGAATTTGGTGATGAAAAAGACCGTGTTGTAAAACGTCGTAATGGTCAAACCACTTATTTCGCTTCTGACATTGCTTACCATCTGAATAAACTTCAGCGTGGTTATACTGACATTATTGATATTTGGGGTTCAGACCACCACGGTTATATCGCACGTGTAAAAGCAGCGATTGATGCGATGGGATATGACTCAAAAAAACTGACTGTGTTATTAGTACAATTCGTCAGCCTATGGCGCGGTGGTGAGATGGTTCAAATGTCATCTCGTTCAGGTCAATTCGTCACATTGCGTGATCTACGTAAAGAAGTCGGCAACGACGCTGCTCGCTTCTACTATGTCATGCGTAAGTCTGAACAGCACATCGACTTTGATCTAGATCTCGCGGTTTCTCAAAGTAAAGACAATGCGGTGTATTACATTCAATATGCCCATGCACGTATTTGTCGTATGCTAGAAAAAGCAAGCAGCTTGAACATCAACTTCGATGCGACCACTGCGCGTGGTTTTGCCGCAAAGCTTGAATTAGAAGCTGAAACTGAAATCTTAGCAAAACTTGCAGCATACCCTGAAATTCTTGCACGTGCTGCAAACAGCCATGAACCGCATCAAGTAGGTAACTACTTAAAAGAACTTGCAGCATTGTTCCATGGTTGGTACAACGAAAATAAAGTACTCGGTGATGATGCTGATCTGACCCAAGCACGTTTGTTGTTATCGGTAAATGTTCGTCAAGTCTTGAAAAATGGTTTAGAGCTTTTAGGCGTTTCTGCACCTGAAAGCATGTAAGTCATCGAAGGTGAATCTTTTTAAAAGATTCACCTCTTTAGACTTTTATTATTGAAAAAAATGAGATAAAAACTCCATGTGATGGTAATCCAATTTTCCATTGCATGATCTTAAAATAAGAGAGGTTTCCAAGTGTTTGGAAAAACGCAGCGTGGTGTATCAGAAAGACCTAACAAACCTAAACAACCATTAATACCAAAATGGTTAGGTATGCTTGTTCTGATTTTAATTGTACTGAGTTTTGCCGTAGCCTTAATGCTATGGAAACCGTGGGCGCCAGTCCAACCAAAAAGCAATGATATTCAATCTGAACATTATCAAGAAGATACGAATAAAGATTATCGCTTCTACGATTTATTGCCTCAACAACAAGTGACTCCAATCCCCGATCAAGCTGTACCTGAAAATCAGCAAGTGAACACCGCACCTGTCATCGTGGAAGCACCTGTGGTTGCTGATGCTACAACGACAGAGGGTGAGCTGATTGAAAATGCAGAACCTCAACCCGTGGCGAGTAGCTACCTTTTACAAGTCAGAAGTTATCCAGATCCAGATAGTGCTGATGCACGTCGTGCTGAAATTATTCTCAACGGCTTATCTGCAGATGTCATTAAAACCACGGAAGGCGGTCAAACCTGGTATCGGGTTGTCTCTGGACCTTATGACTCTCAAGAAGCAGCTGTTATCGCTCAGCAAACCCTACAACACAGCGGTATTGATTCAATCGTTGTAAAACGATAATCATAAAAAAGGATGCGATTAGCATCCTTTTTTAGTCTAGAGCAAACCTAAAATTTTGCTAAGTAGCGTTGGATAAAAGAAATACACTCTGACGCATAAACTTTAGCTAAATCATGTTGTCCGTTCGGGATCACATTCAGCTCTGAATACTTAAAAGCGTGATTTAAATACTCACCTACTGCGACAGGACTAATGTCATCATCTCCGCCCCAGATTAATAGTACAGGACATTCAATTTCAGCAAGCCGTTCATCTAATTTGGTTTCATCATCAATAAACCAGTGCGGCACTTCATATTCATTTTGATATTCTGCACGCCAATCTTTAACATGAAATGGTGTTAAATCAACGCCACCTGACGTAGCGACCAACACCAAACCTTGAATCAATTTTGGATACCTCAACGCCGCTTGAACAGCAATGACCCCACCCATAGATTGAGCGATCAGAATACTTGGGCGCTGAAGATGATCAAATACATAATCTTGTAAATCTGACATTGAATTTACATGTGGATGATCAGGATATTCACCAAAACTGGGATAAGCAATGATGTGCGTGTCGTACTCAGATTCAAAATGTGATTGAACAGGTTTCCAAAATGCAGTACTGCCAGATGCTCCGGGCAGGAAGATTAATTTCACTGCCTGATCTGCCATCTTAATCACCCCCCTTGATAACCGCTCGCTGATAAGCAGGTCTTTGTTTTATGCGTTTTACATAGGCATGAATGTTCGGATATTTTCCATTTAAGCGTTCATCCATCGCGATCAAGGGAAAACTCATTTGGATATCTGCAAATGAAAACTGAGATGTAAAAAATTCATGTTGCGCCAAATGCTGTTCTAAAAATTCAATATGTTCAGCGAGACGCGGTTGTATAAATCCATCAGTCACCCCATCAATAATTTTATTGGCAATTGGTCGAATCACAAAAGGTACTTTAGGAGGTACAAACGAGAGAACTAAGGTCATCACTAAAAGTGGCATTAATGAACCTTCAGCATAATGCATCCAATACTGATATTGTGTTAAATCAGGCTGTGACTGGGGTTTAAATTGATGCTGGGTATCATAGAGATCAGCCAGATAGTCTAAAATCACCGCAGATTCTGCGATCACTAAATTATCATCTGTAATCACTGGTGATTTCCCCAAAGGATGAACCTTCTTCAATTCTGGTGGAGCGGCGTAAGTTGGCAATCTTTTATAATGTTGAATTTGGTATTCAGCACCCAACTCTTCTAGCGCCCAAATGATTCTTAAAGAACGTGATTTTTCTAAATGATGTAATGTCAGCATAAGACCACCTAATTTTATTTCTCTCTATATAGCCATTTTGAATAAAAAAAAGACATCCTGCTTTACACAAAATGTCTTCTTTTTAGCTGTAAATTACAAAAATACAGAATGTTGATGGCTATTAAATTGTCTATATTTAAACAATTGTTGTTTTAATTTCGACGCTTCTGAGCAATGTTTTAGTGACGGGTGTTTTTTGGCACACATTTAAAACTTTTTCTTGTAGTGCTTCATCCAAGTTAGTTTTAAAACTTAAACGACGCTCAATCCATTCCTGCCCTTCTTTATTGGCTTTAAAATCTGCCTCGACAGTAAATTCGCCTAAATCCAGTCCTTTATGCTCTGCATACATCCGTAATGTGATCATTGTGCAGGAAATTAATCCTGAACAAATAAAATCATACGGTGCAGGCCCACGATCTAAACCTTGGAATGATTCAGGTTTATCGGTGAGAAATGTGTGCTGACCAGATTGAATTTCACCGCCCCATTTTTCAGGTAGTGTGGTGACCTTTGCACTTGCGATCGTTGCCATTTTATTTTCCTTCTTTGTCTTATTATTTAGATGGGCGCATGCTATCAGGCAATGTTGGAGCTTTCAAACGCTCGCCTTGGTATGATGGAATTGACCCAAAACGTGGATCTTCTGCTATCCATTGATCACGTGCAATTTTGATTTCTTCTTGCGTACGTCCAACGAAATTCCACCATAATAAAATTGGTGACTCAAATGGCTCACCGCCCAAAAGCAGTACACGACTATTGTCATGGATCTCTACTTCCACATATTCTAGCCCTGGCTCTAAAATTACCATATTGTCTTCATCTAAATGATGACCCTTGATGGTTGCTGTACCTTCAAGCGCCATAAATCCATATTCAAACTTTGGATTTAAAGGTAAACGTGCTTTTGTGGCTGCTTGCGCAAATAAATCAACACCTAAAAGCTCTGTATGTACTTTGACTGGTGATACTGTATTTAGATACTCACCGACCAATACCGTAAATTCGATACCTGACTGATTGACGACGGGTAATTCTGGATAGTGGTTAAAAGCTGGATCGATGGTAAGTTTGTCATCAGGCAATGCAATCCAAAGTTGTGCAGCATGCATTTTTGTTTCATTCGCTGGCGCGACTTCAGTATGTGAAATACCTCGACCTGCTGTCATGAGGTTGACTTGCTTGGGCTGAATCAGCTGATCTGTTGTCCCTAAACTGTCGCTATGCAACATGGTCCCTTCAATCATCCAAGTAAAGGTTTGTAGACCAATGTGTGGATGTGGACCAACATCTAGACCTTGTCCAGCTTCAAATGTTACAGGACCTGCATGATCTAAGAAGCACCATGCGCCAATCATACGCTTATGGCGACTTGGTAAAGCGCGTTTGATCACTGTCCCTTGACCAATTTCTGCACGGCGCAGTGGAAACTCCTGAATAAATTGGTTGGCGTGCTTTTCACAGTCTTCTGAATGAGACAATTCGGTATAAGTATTATTGGTCATATTGTTATCCTAAAAGTTTGGCAAATGGCTATCTTTGTTATAGATATTAACAAGGTCATGCAAATTGAACCACCTTAGACTTAATACGCTGAATACTATAGGTAGGACAATTAGAGTTTTGTATGTATTGAAAATAGAATGCTTGCTCGCCCTTGATTTAATAGTTTTGGAAATAACTGTGATAAAGGATACTCATTCTCTAATGTATAAATAATTTTATCCAATCCAAATTGATCTGCTGTTAGATCAACTATATATCTACTTCTTACATTTAAAAGCCAAGCATGACTTTCTGTTTCCTTTATATTTTTTCCTAAAATATATTGGAATTCACCATATCCTTTAGATTCTAAGTAAGTAGCAATCAAATTGCTTGCATTGCCACAGCAAGAGTTTGGGGAATTTCTTAAAACAACGTTATTTGGGCTAATGACTTCCAATGCTTTACGTATTTTGACTAATTCTTAAAATATAGAATTCTTCTAAATTAAATTTTAGATAAAAAAATAGGAAGGACGCCTAAGCGTCCTTTCTATTGGGATATGTCTTGATTTAGATACTGCCGCGCACGCAGCGCTTGGGTAATTCAAGCGGACAGCCATGCTGTCCGAAATCCCCCACTGCCGCTGGGACAGCCGTTGGCGTAATTTAGGCAAGAAACGTTGTTTCTTGAAAGCCCTAAATTACTCCCATTCAATCGTAGCAGGTGGTTTAGACGATACGTCATAAACAACACGTGAAACTTCTGCAATCTCGTTCATGATACGCGTCGAAATTTTATCAACAAGATCATAAGGAAGATGCGCAAAACGAGCCGTCATAAAGTCAACTGTTTCAACCGCACGAAGTGCAATCACCCATGCATAACGACGACCATCACCGACTACACCCACAGATTTCACTGGTTGGAATACAGCGAATGCTTGTGCAGTTTTGTCATACCAACCACTTGCACGAAGTTCTTGCATGAAAATATCATCAGCTAAACGAAGAATGTCAGCATACTCTTTCTTCACTTCACCCAAGATACGAACACCAAGACCTGGTCCTGGGAATGGGTGACGATAAAGCATCTCAAATGGTAAACCTAAAGTTGTACCCAAACGACGTACTTCATCTTTAAATAAATCACGAATTGGCTCAACCAATTCAAAAGCGAGATCTTCGGGTAAACCACCCACGTTATGGTGTGATTTAATCACATGTGCTTTACCTTGTTTGCTTGCAGCAGATTCAATCACATCAGGATAAATCGTACCTTGCGCAAGGAAGTTCACGCCATCAAGCTTACGTGCTTCTTCAGCAAATACTTCGATGAACTCACGACCAATGATTTTACGTTTTGCTTCAGGATCAACTTCACCTGCCAAAGCGTCAAGGAAACGTTGTTCAGCATCAGCACGAATCACACGGATACCCATGTTTTTCGCAAACATTTCCATCACTTGATCCCCTTCATTTAAACGAAGAAGACCATTGTCAACGAATACACATGTCAATTGATCGCCAATTGCTTTGTGAAGCAATGCAGCCACAACAGATGAATCTACACCACCTGAAAGACCAAGAAGAACCTTCTGATCACCAATCTGTTCACGTAATTGTTCAACACGCAAATCAATGATGTTTTCAGAATTCCATAGGCTACGGCAACCACAGATCTTTTGTACAAAGTTCTCAAGTAACTCTTTACCTTTAGCAGTATGGGTTACTTCAGGGTGGAACTGGATACCGTAGAAACGACGAGCTTCGTCAGACACCATTGCCACTGGGCAGCTTGGTGTACTTGCAGTAATTTGGAAACCTTCTGGAATTTGAGTCACTTTATCGCCATGACTCATCCATACTTTCAATTTGTCTGCTGAATCTTCAAGATCGCCAATTAGAGCATCACGTACTTTAATATCGACTTCAGCATAGCCAAACTCATGAACTGTACCCGGTTCAACTTTACCGCCCAACTGAGCAGACATCGTTTGTAAACCGTAACAAATACCCAATACTGGTACGCCTAAGTTAAACACAACTTCTGGCGCACGTGGGCTGCCTTCAACGTGAACACTCTCAGGACCACCTGAAAGAATAATCCCTTTTGGATTAAATGCGCGGATGTCCTCTTCCGACATATCAAAAGCATACATTTCAGAATATACGCCTGATTCACGTACACGACGTGCGATCAATTGGCTATATTGAGAGCCGAAATCCAAAATCAGGATACGATCTTCGGTAATTTGAGTATTGGTAGTCATGATAACAACTATGAAAGGCTAACGAAGGATTAGCGCGCTATTCTATCATTTTTATTAAGCTTACGCACACTATTCAAATCTCTCTATATTTCAATACATTATTATTAAATATTATCTTTTTATTCAACAATTTCAGTTGATTGCTTTGATCATGCAAGCCTTGGAGTTACATTCAGATCACGATGCAGCAGGCGAATAATTCTCTCATTTCACCTGCATTGCGTATTCGTCATTTATTTTTCAAAACGCTGATCCACACTCCATTGACCTGCACCATGCAATACGAGAAAGATTAGACCACCCGCCATAGCAAAGTTTTTCATGAAATGTATCGAATCTTCAGGTGTACCATGAAAAAGAAATGCGGTAACTAAACTGAAACCAGCTAAAGCTGCTGCGAATAATCGTGCTTGCACTCCAAACAACAGTGCTAAGCCTCCACCCAGTTCAACCAAAATGGTTATTGGCAATAATGCACCTGGCACACCCATCGCTTCCATATATCCAACTGTCGCGCTATAACCTGCGAGTTTGCCCCATCCCGCCACAATAAAGATATATGCTAAAAGGACACGTGCGACGAAGGTTAAAGTTGCATGCACTGTGGGTTGAGCAACAATTTTTTGAATCACTTGATTTGGATTAAACATTGGGTTGACCTATCTATGTTTTGTTTTTGGTAATGACCCTAGATTAGTAGCTTTTATTTTTAGGATAAATAATCAATACAAAGAATCAGCGTTGCATAATCAGAACAATAATTCACCTATAATTTAAATCAATTGACTACTGACATCAGCGCCGATGGCTGTTAGCATTTGAACACATTTTTGCTCAGTTCACCCCTCATGGATTTAATCGATTTTATTCTGCATGTAGATGATCATCTACTTGAATTTATTACCAATTATGGCATTTGGATTTACGGAATTTTATTCCTGATTATTTTCGTAGAAACGGGATTAGTGGTCATGCCTTTTCTACCTGGGGACAGTTTACTGTTTGCAGCAGGTGCGTTAGCAGCCTCAACAGGTGCAATGGATCCGTGGCTCTTGGGCATGTTGTTATTCACTGCGGCAGTACTGGGTGATACCTTAAATTATCATATTGGAAAATATATTGGACCACGCGTTTTTGAGATTGAATCTCGATTTATCAATAAAAAACATTTGGTTTATACGCAAAAATTCTTCGAAAAACACGGTGGTAAAACCATTATTTTTGCGCGTTTTGTCCCATTCGCACGTACATTTGCACCCTTTGTCGCTGGTGCAGGAAGCATGAACTACAAGTACTTCATTACTTATAATGTCGTTGGTGCTTTCTTGTGGATTTCTTCGTTTATCACCTTGGGTTATTTGTTCGGTAATATGCCGATCGTGAAAGATAATTTCACCCATTTAATTTTCGGAATCATTATTCTGAGCGTATTGCCGGGGATCATTGGCTTTATTCGCCACAAGTTTTTCCCAAAGAAAAATCCCGAAATGATGTAATCATCTTAGGCTTCAAAAAAAGCAGATTCTCCACCAAGAATCTGCTTTTTTTATCACTACAAAATATTGAATGGCTTAGAAAAATCCAATAATGACAGGTAACATACTGAGCATAAGTAACATGGCAGAACCTTTGTATAAGCGATCTGCGCTGACCACCGTCTGATTCCCTGCCAAGACTTTACGACCAAAATACATCCAAAATAAAGCACATGGAATTAAACATAAGGTGAATACACCCAAAACTAAAAAATAGTTTTGAAAAGAATCCCAAGTCCATGCTGGAAAAATACCAACTGCAAACAAAATAGATTTTGGATTTTTCAGTGTCGATTTAAAAAGATGACTGCGACTCATTCGAATGTTTTTTTGGCTCAATTGCTTAAGATGTGAAGCTTTCCATAAATGAAAAGCCATCCAAATCACATAAACTGCACTTACCAAATGTAAGATATGAATCAGCATCGGCCAAATTGGTAGGGTTAAATGCACCAACAGTGCCCAAATGCTAATGCCGTAGATATAACCCAGTAATTCAAGAGGTACGAAATAGAATGCTTTTAATACGCCATGGTGATGTGCTGCGCTAGCCAATAATGCATTGGTTGGACCGGGAATAAGTAATACCGCGAACACTGCAAAAATATAAAGCCAACTTTCTACCATAGATTAAAATCAGAGATTTAGAGGAGGCACACCTTAAACGAAAAACGAATTTAAAGACAAGTTTTTAAAGTGAAGGAATGATGAATGTCGCGTCTATTTTCAGTTAATAATTTTATAAAATATTGATTTTAATAAATTTACATTGAAACATTTTGCTAAAAAAAAGCTGCTCAAGCTCAGTTTGAACAGCCCTTTTAAATTACTGAGCTTGCTGTTGACGCTTAGGAACATAAGGACAATTTTTAAATGTTGCCGCTTGTGAGATCGCATCTTGCTCACCATATAATCGCGACAATTCAGTATTTTTGGTATTCGATGACTGTCCCATATTGACGGAAACTGAAGGACCAAAGCCCCAACCGCCACGGCCCCAGCCACCACCAACACCTAGACCAACGCCAACACCTGTACGTTTAGGCGGTTGTACACCATTATTGATATACTGCTGAATACGATTGAATTCAGCACCAAGTTGTACACAGTTCAATGCTTGATATTGCGTCGGAGAAACATAACTCGGTTTAACCGTCGTCGCACAAGCAGTCATCAATACAGCAACCGTACCGACTGCACTAAGTTGCATGACCATTTTCATCGCGCGTGAGTTCATACACTTCTCAAATCTTATTTATTCTCGATTTCATTGAACAATGATTGGTAGGCCTGCGTCAATTTATGATCTGTATTTAAATAGATTAACGGCATATTTTTATGATGAGACTCTTTCATCAATACCGACGGTGGCAACATCGCATTGAGCACAGGTAGTTGCTCATCTCTGAGCTGCTGTACCACTTCACGAGGAAGTTTTGCTTGCGCTTGAAACTGGTTAACGACGATACCTTCAATTTCCAAGCGATCATTATGATCATCTTGGGTTTCCATGATGTTTTCGATCAACGTGTTTAAAGCACGCTTAGAAAAGACATCACAATCGAATGGAATCAACACTCGGTCTGCTGCAATTAATGCCGACAAAGTAAAAAAATTAAATGCAGGCGGTGTATCGATATAGATCCGATCATAAGTCCCTGCTAGATGCTGAATCGCATCACGCAGCTTATAAATTTTATGTTTGGATTCGAGGCTATGCTCTAAAGCACCAAGCGAGGGACTTGCAGGCAAAACATCGAGAGATGGGAATGGTGACTGATGTATATAGGCTTCTAAGCCTTTATTTTTATTTTTGAGTAAATTTCCAATGGCTTGACCAATCAAACCTTTGCTCGACTGATTCGCCAATACATCTTCGAAAAAATTTTCAATATTGGGTTCTAGTGCAGGTTTATCGGCATTATAAGTCGCATCATCCCCCAATAGATACTGACTGGAATTGGCCTGAGGATCGAGGTCAATGACAAGTGTCTTAAAACCCTGATGTGCACTCAGTGCAGCCAAGTTTACTGTAATACTGGATTTACCAACGCCACCTTTTTGATTAAACACCACACGTGTACGCATCATTCCCTCTAGGCTCAATTCATTCTATGAATCAAGTTTAACCTAGAGGGGTGAGAGCCTAAGCGATTGTGTCTAACAATTAACCGAAAGTTGGCTTAATCATCACAATGCCAATAATGGCCATAAATGCGACACAACTAATCAGTACCCCCGCACGACGTTGAATTAACAGTACAGACGCATCTTGGCGGTATGCTTTAATTAATGAAGATAACATTACGATCACTAAGACCACTTTGGCATAGAACCAAGGCTGAACTTGAAAATTATTCAAAAACAATAAAATCAAGCCTGTCCCAATGACCAAAGTAAATGCCAAATGTTGAAGCGCAACATAAGCCTTACGTCCTTTCGGATTGGGTTGTTGATTTTCGACGCCAAAATATAAGGTTGTCGCACGTGCTAATACAGCAATGATCAACAAGAGCAAACTCGACATATGCACGATTTTAATGACTAAGTGTGTATCCATTTCAGCCACTCTCCTACTTTTAAAATTTAAGCTTTCGGTGCATGTGCACATTCAGGACTATTTGGCGCTTGACCAGTCCATTCAGTTGGCACATAAGCATGAATCGCCAAAGCATGAATCTTTCCTGGACTCAATAGGTCACCCGCCAGTGCATATACTTTTTGATGGCGTTGTACTAAACGTAAGCCTTGAAACACTTCACTTACAACAGTGACTTTAAAATGCGATTCTTTACCAGGGAAATAGCCACCATGACCTGATGACTCATTCACCACGTCCAAGTGCACAGGAGACAATTGTTGTAAACGTTCAATTAATTGTTGCTCTAAAGTCATGCTTACATTCCACACGCATTCATTGGTTGCCAGCAGTATACCGTGAAGTTTTAGAATAAAAAGTAAATAAAACACACCGCCATTGGAGAGTTACGCTTTAATCTTGAGCTTAAGACCTATCAAAAATTAAGCGAAATACATTGAAATGCTTTAATTTTATTCAATCACACGATATTTTTTTATAAAGTTGTTGACCCTGATTTTTCATGCTGTATTATACACGGCATGCGGGAATAGCTCAGTTGGTAGAGCATAACCTTGCCAAGGTTGGGGTCGGGAGTTCGAGTCTCCTTTCCCGCTCAAAATTTTTTCATTCAGTTTTTTCACTTAAAAAATTGATAGACTCCGCGGGAATAGCTCAGTTGGTAGAGCATAACCTTGCCAAGGTTGGGGTCGGGAGTTCGAGTCTCCTTTCCCGCTCCAGATTCAAAAAAAGCCCTGATATTCATCAGGGCTTTTTTATTATTAAAATTTTTATAAATTCATTTTTTAAAACCAATAAACGTTTACTGCACTTTTTCCAAAAAAATTCATCCACTTATGAGCGCTGCTTTACTTACAATCAAAAATAAGCATTATAAAGTAAATTAATTTACTGAATTTAAATGTAATTTTTCATCTCAACCCATGCCTGACTTACATAAAATCGCTATAATTTTCGTATTCAATTTACTCAATAGATTAGAACCTTAACATGGAAAAATTAACCTGTTTCAAAGCCTATGATATCCGCGGAAAATTGGGCACAGAACTCAATGAAGATATCGCATACCGTGTTGGACGTGCTTATGGCGAAATTTATCAACCTCAAAAAGTAGTGGTCGGATGTGATGTGCGCTTAACCAGTGAAGCACTGAAACAAGCCACCATCAATGGCCTGAATGATGCAGGCGTTGATGTTTTAGATTTAGGCATGACTGGGACTGAGGAAGTTTATTTCGGTGCATTCCATCTTGATGTGCAAGGCGGGATCGAAATAACAGCCAGCCATAACCCGATGGACTATAACGGCATGAAGCTTGTACGTGAAAATGCTCGTCCGATTGGTGCAGACTCGGGTTTAAAAGATATCCAACTTCTTGCTGAAAAAAATCAGTTCAAAGCAGTCGAAATTAAAGGCACAACTCAGCATTATAATATCTTGCCTGAATTTATTGATCATTTGATGACCTATATTGACCCTGCTAAAATCAAACCACTAAAACTCGTGGTCAATGCGGGGAATGGTGCAGCAGGTCATGTGATCGATGCGATCGAAGAAAAATTTAAAACCCTGAATATTCCAGTAGAATTTATCAAAATTCATCATGAAGCGGATGGCAACTTTCCAAATGGTATTCCCAACCCCATCTTAGTTGAAAACCGTGCAAGCACCTCCGATGCTGTACTTCAACATCAGGCTGACATGGGCATCGCGTGGGATGGTGACTTTGACCGTTGTTTCCTTTTTGATGAAAAAGGTCAATTCATTGAGGGGTATTACATTGTCGGTCTCTTAGCACAAGCATTTTTACTGAAACAAAAAGGCGAAAAAATTGTGCATGATCCGCGTTTGGTGTGGAATACCTTCGATATTGTTGAACAATATCAAGGTGAAGCTGTGCAATCGAAATCAGGCCACTCCTTCATTAAAGATAAAATGCGTGAACACAATGCAGTGTATGGTGGTGAGATGTCAGCGCACCACTACTTCCGTGATTTTGCCTATTGCGACAGTGGCATGATTCCATGGTTATTGGCAATCTCGGTTGTCTCTGAAACGGCAAAACCACTCTCTGCTCTGGTTGAGGAAATGATTGAAAAATTCCCATGTTCTGGCGAGATTAACTTTAAAGTTGCGGACACAAAAGAAACCATTCAAAACATCTTTGATCATTTTGCTGACCAAAAACCCAAAATTGATGAAACGGATGGCGTCAGTTTAGATTTTGGTGCTTGGCGTTTAAATGTACGGGCTTCAAATACAGAGCCATTACTCCGTTTAAATATTGAAAGCCGTAAAGACAAAAATCCAAAGCCGATGCAAGCTTATATCGATGAGCTCACTCAACTCATTCAGGCTTAAAACCACATAAAAAAATGGAGCGTTGTAACGCTCCATTTTTTATTCACGATAGCCATTTGGATTTTGTTTTTGCCAATTCCAACTATCTGCCAACATATCTTCCAGATTCGATTTTGGCGTCCAACCCAATTCAGCAACTGCACGCGCATTATCTGCAAATGATGTTGCGACATCCCCTGCACGACGCGGTGAAAATTCGAAAGGAATCTCAATACCATTCACTTTTTCAAAGGTATTTTTAATTTCTAGCACTGAACAGCCATTGCCTGTCCCAATATTCCAAGCGCGACAACCTTGTGCATTTAAACGATTTTCCAGTGCGCATAAATGGGCATTGGCCAAATCCACCACATGGATATAATCACGTACCCCCGTGCCATCAACTGTGTCGTAATCATTACCAAAAATCGACAATTTTTCACGACGACCCACAGCCACTTGGGTCACATAAGGCATTAAGTTGTTTGGAATCCCCTGAGGATCTTCACCAATTTGACCACTTTTGTGCGCACCAACAGGGTTAAAGTAACGCAGTAATGCAATTGACCAACGTACATCGGCTTGTGCAAGTTTTTGCAATAACTGTTCAACAATCAGCTTGGTATAGCCATAGTTATTGCTTGGCATCCCTGTTGGCATCTCTTCATTGAGTGGTGAGACATTGGCTTCATCATAAACGGTTGCAGACGAGCTAAATACCAAATTAAAGACTTGGGCACGCTCCATCGCTTTAACTAAGCTAATCGAACCTGCAATGTTATTTTCAAAGTATTTCAGCGGGATTTGCTGACTTTCACCTACTGCTTTTAAGCCTGCGAAATGAATCACAGCATCAATCTGATGATCTTGAAAAATTTGATCCAAAATGGCTTGATCGAGAATATCACCTTCGACAAAGTCTAAAGATTTTGCAGTGAGTTGCTGTACTCGATTTAAGGATTCTTTTGAGCTATTGGATAAATTATCCAGTACGACAACTTCATGTCCTGCATCAAGGAGTTCCACACAGGTATGCGAACCGATATAACCTGCACCACCCGTCACTAAAACTTTAGACATTGTCTTTTCCCATTAATATCTGAATTAAACCTTGTGTCGACGCATCAAGCTTGGATAAATCTGTTTGTTCGCCACTTAAAATTGGCAACAGTTGATTGGCAATCTCTTTGCCTTTTTCAACGCCCCACTGATCAAATGGGTTGATATTCCAAAGCACCGATTGTACAAAGACTTTGTGCTCATACATCGCGATCAGCATGCCCAAACTATAGGGATTCAATTCTTGCATTAAAATGGTGGTACTCGGTTGATTGCCTGTATATTGTTTATATTCAGGTAAATCTGCAACTTCATTTTGATCCAATGCCTGATTACCAAATGCCAATAAACGTGATTGTGCTAAACAATTTGATAATGCCAAATGATGTTGTTCGATTAAAGCATCTGCATTGTCGATATAGGTAAATTGTTGCCCGTTATAACGTTTGACCGGTGCAATAAAATCACAACTGACGGACTGCGTACCTTGATGCAATAGCTGATAAAAAGCATGCTGTGCATTGGGTCCTACTTCCCCCCATACAATCGGACATGTATCTAAATCTACTTTCTTGCCATCGCGTTGAATCGACTTACCATTCGATTCCATTTCTAATTGCTGCAGATAAGAGGCAAAATATTTCAAACGGCCGTCATAAGGCAATACCGCATGGGTTTGAATATCTAGAAAATTCGTGTTCCAAGCACCCAGTAAACCCATCAGTACAGGAATATTTTTAGCAAAAGGGGCTGTTTGGAAATGCTGATCTATGGCATAAGCACCAGCTAGTAACTGTTTAAAGCCATCCACACCGACCGTTAAAGCAATCGGCAAACCAATACATGACCACAATGAATAACGACCGCCGACCCAATCCCAAAGGAGCAGTTGATTTTCAGGTGCAAGTCCCCAAGCGGTCATTTTTTCAGGTTTGGTTGACACCCCAATAAAATGGTGTTTTAAAATTTTCGCTTCCTGACCTAAAGCTTTTTCCAACCATAGACGCACGGTTTGTGCATTGGATAAGGTATCAATCGTCCCAAACGATTTCGATGAAATAATAAAAAGTGTCGTTTCAGGACGGAGCTTATGTAATAAATCTGAGAGCTGACTACCATCCATCGTGGATACAAAATGCACATTGAGTGGTTTGTCTGTGATTTTCTTAAAATCAGACAGTGCATGACTGACCATAAGTGGTCCTAAGTCTGATCCCCCTACACCAATATTGACCACATCCTGAATCACTTCACCCGTTGCACCGCGGTATTGACCTGCATGAATTTTATTGACCAAGGCATACATCCGATCAAGCTGTGCATGCACTTGCTTTGCCAATTCAGGATGAGACTGATCATGTTTCGGTAAGCGTAGCGCCCAATGCATGGCCGCGCGGTTTTCTGTATAGTTGATCTGTTCTGTAGAGAATAAACGCTTGATCCAAGGCGTGAGCTCTTGCGCATTTGCCCAAGCGACCAAACGACTTAAAACCTCTGCATGAATACGATGTTTACTAAAATCAAATACTATCGGTGAAACAGCCACTGAAAATTTTTCAAAGCGTGTGGCATCTTTGGCAAATAACTCAGTTAGATGTAATTGCGCAAATTCAGCTTTCAATGTGTTTAATTGTTGTATGACTGTCGCGCGATCTTCAACCGCATAAGGTTTTGCATGACTGCTCATTAGCGACCTACCCCCATATAAGCAAATCCTTGCGCTTTCACATAACTTGGATCATAAATATTTCGCCCATCCAAAATCAGTGGATGGGACATGGTTTTTAATAATTCAGCATAGTCTGGGCTCCAATATTGCTTCCAAGCGGTCAGCAAACACAGCGCATGTGCATCCTTGACTGCGTCATATTGGTTTGTGCAGTAGATTAAATCAGGACGATGCCTATAAATTTTTTCAATTTCAGGCAAAGCTTGAGGATCATGTAACTTCACTGTGACCCCTTGCGCCCAAAGGGCTTTTAACATGGTATGAATCGGAGATTGCTGAATACGCGCGGTATTTTCTTTAAAAGAAGCCCCCCAAATCGCAACAGTTTTACCGTTTAAATCGCCATGATAATAATTCCATAATTTGCGGAATAGAATTTCTTTTTGTTGTTCGTTAATATCCCAGACTTGTGCCAGTAGTTGACTCTTTGCACCCGTACCTAATACTGTTTGAGTCAATGTCAAAATATCATGGGAGAAGTTTTCCCCACCAAAACCTGCACCTGGATATAAATAAGATGAACCGATACGACTGTCCGCAGCCATGCCTTGACGTACTTGCTCGATATCAATACCCAATTTTTCCGCGACAATAGCCAAATCATTGATATAACTAATGCGTGTCGCCAACATGCCAGAAATACTCAGTTTGGTAAATTCCGCATCTAATACAGGCATAAATAGATATTGCTGTGTCCGTGGGAATAATGGTCTAAGTAGCTCTTTAATTTTGGTTTGAGCACGTTCAGATGAAGTACCTACGATGAGCTGCTTGGTCTGAGTCAAGCTAGTTAAAGCGTTACCTTCTTGGATAATATCAGGCAGATAAACCCAATCATCTTCTGATAAAATTTGTGCAAATTTTTCAGTACCATGCAGTCCTAGAGTAGATGCATTCATCATCAGTTTAGGATGAATAATGGTTCGAGATTTTAATTCTTTTAAGATCTCTATTGCTTGAATTTCTTCAGTGGGATTAAAACTAAAAAAATAAGCATTGATATCTAAAGGAATATGGGAAAAGTTGCAGTTTTTTAAAAAACCATTGGCTTGCTGTTGATCAAGCAGTCGCTTAACCGCTTCATCTTGGGTATAGGCTTGCTCTAATGTTGGTTTTTTTAAAACATCACACCAAAAGACCTGATGACCACTTTCAGCCATTAACCCTGCAAAAACACCTGCATACAGCGTCTGTCCAAATACTGCAACTTTCATATCTGTCTCTTTTATAGTTTTAGGTCTTTGATCAGTTCCTTAAATTCCTGACCTAATTTTGGATGATCGACACCATAATGCAGCACTGCTTTTAAATATCCTAACTTACTACCACAATCAAAAGTTTGACCTTTCATACGATAGGCTTCAACTGTATCGGTTTGTTGTAGCATTGCAATCGCATCGGTCAGTTGGATTTCATTGCCCGCACCTTTTGGAGTTTGCTCAAGTAATTGCATAATTTTCGCAGGCAAAATATAACGACCAACCACAGAAAGATTTGATGGTGCAGTACCAACCACTGGCTTTTCTACAATGCCTTGCATTTGGATGCTTTGACCTTCTGCAGGTGTAGATGCAACATCGACAATCCCATATTGATCAACCATATGATCAGGTACAGCTTCGACCATAATTTGTGATGCTTGAGTCTCATCAAAGCGTTGAATCATCAAACTTAAATCATTGCGTTCTGATGAGTCTTTAACAAGAACATCCGGTAAAAGAACTGCAAAATCATCTTCACCAACAACCGCTTTTGCACAGAGTACAGCATGACCTAAACCTAATGGTTGCGGTTGGCGTAAACTAATCACGCTCACATGAGACGGTAAAATTTCGGTAATTTCTTTGAGTAAATCAAATTTCTTCTTCGATTCTAAAGTCGTTTCAAGCTCAAAGCTTCGGTCGAAATAGTTTTCAATAGATGCTTTAGATGAATGGGTAACTAAAATAATTTCTTCGATACCTGCAGCAACAGCTTCCTTTACGACATATTCAATGGCTGGACGGTCAACAACAGTCACCATTTCTTTAGGGATAGATTTACTTGCAGGTAAAAAACGGGTACCTAAGCCTGCCACTGGGAGAATTGCTTTTTTGATCATGATAACTTTCACTGAGATGATGTAATAAATTAAGGATTTTTTGAGTTAGCTTCTTGAGAAGATCCTGAAAAACGTTCTGCACCTACTGTTTGATCAGGCGCATTAATACCCTCTTTATTGAGCATAACCTTTACAGTCTTTAACATAATTTTAAAATCTAGCAAAATGCTCTGCTGCTCCACATATTGTACATCTAGCGCAAATTTTTCTTCCCAAGATAAATTATTACGCCCGCTGACTTGTGCTAAACCTGTCATACCTGGTTTAACCTCATGTCGGCGCATTTGTTCAGGTGTATAATGATCTAAGAATTCTTTCATTTGTGGTCGTGGACCTACAATACTCATATCACCATTCAATACATTAATAAGTTGCGGCATTTCATCTAAACTAGTAGCACGTAATTTTTGACCAAATGGTGTAATGCGTTTTTCATCAGGTAAAGGATTTCCATTCTTGTCAAAAGCATCTTTCATTGAACGAAATTTAATCATTTTAAATATTTTGGCATCTTTACCTGGTCTTTCTTGAAGAAAGAAAATCGGAGAACCTAAATTCTGACGAACCTTGTAAGCAACGATTAAAAAGATAGGAGATAGAATAATTAATGCTATTAAAGCGATCACAATATCGACTAAACGTTTCATTTTATGTATCTCCCTTATTTAATCCTTAATCTAAAAATCAAATTACCTTATTCACTAAATATTAAGTAATTTAGCAATATTTTTAAATTTAGATCTTATAATACCTCTTAAAGCATAATGACTAAAATAATAAATGCTAGATATAAGATTTAATTTTTCAATTTCACGATAAAGCTTCCAGTTAAATTGTGCTGCTTTCCACTTGTTTGCAGAAATAGAATCTGATCGTACTGTATAACTTGCAAGGTCTTCAGGTAAACAGTACGCATAATCTACCTGCTTTAAAATTTTTAACCATAGAGCAAAATCTTGGCGTTTCCGTATTAGAGGAAAGTAAACTTTGCCTATTTTTTTTGTATCATACATTGCTGTTAAACAACCAATAACACAAGTTTTCAAAAGATTATAATAATTAACTTTTATGGGAAAGCTTAGATCGCCAATTTTTTTTCCATTCTCATCTACCTGATGATAATGAGTAAATGTAAAATTATAATTATTTTTAAGCATAAAGTTAATTTGTTTTTCTAATTTTTCAGGGTGCCATGTATCATCACTATCTAAAAATGCAATAAAACGGCCATTTGCAGCTTCAATACCTATATTACGTGCTACGGCAGCACCAGAATTTTCTTCTAGTTTTATTAATTTTATCCGCGGATCTATCTGAACAAAATTATTAATAATCAAACAAGAATCATCAGTTGAACAATCATCAACAATAATTAGCTCCCAATTATTGTAGGATTGTTTTATTACAGATTCTATTGTTTTTTTAATAAAATTCGATGAATTAAACGATGGAGTAACAATTGATACTAAAAACATTTAAATTCCTTTTAAGTAATAAAATGGAGTAGTACCGATCCAGTCATACTTTTCCCACAAGGTGAAATCGGAATTGATAAATCCTGTTTTTTCCAACATAAACAAAACAGTCATAAATAAATTCAATATTAACAAAGCTCTTATATTCTTCTCGACCAACAATAACGAAACAAAATAACCCAAACAGTAAATTATGATAAAGTTCACCCTTTCAGATGCAAGATTAATACCCAGCAAACCAACAAAACATATAGATGTAAAAATAATTATATTGCGCATATAATTATTAACACTTTTCACATAAAAAAATGCCAATACAGACAAAAAAACTCCATATAATGCTAATCTATATGACGCAATTTGAAAACCGCTAATTCTTAAATAGAAATTTGACTTATAAGCAAAAAAATCAAACTTATTTAAAAAAAGCATAATATCTAAAAAAAACAACCTAGCAAATAAAAAAAACAAAGCTGTTAGCAAAACTAATTTTACAGAAAATTTTAAATCTATTATAAATTTATAAAGCAACCCAATAAACAGACTTGTATTATGAAAAACAGCTGAAAACAACCAATAAATATAAAATTTTTTATTATTATAATTACTTATCGCAAACAACAAAATAGCAATAGAAATAGCTTGACGTTGCAAAAAACCTAAAGTCACAAAAGACATAAATAATAAAGTAGTGGCTGTTACAATACCACGAAATTCATATTTAACTAATTTAATACCATGACACTCAAACCAAATAAAAAATATAAGTAAGGAAATAATTGTATTCCCTAGTGAAACATTAATACCATTAAAAGCAATTCCTAATTTATGTAAAAACCAGTAAACCAATGCCCAACCCGGTTCAAATGGAAAAATTTCAAAAACATCAAAAAAATTCATATTTTTTAATATATCATTTGCCTGAGAGTAAACCCTATAATCAATAATATCTGAAAATGTGTAATCTTTTGAATAAAAAATAACTACGATGCAAAAATAACATATAACAGCCAAGACCATCCTAATCTTACCAATATAATGACTTGGCACCAAAAAAAGCATAGAAACAACAACAACAAAGCAAAATAATGGTGTATACATTAATAGCAAAATTACAAAAAAAATTAATAGAGACAATTTAAATGTGACTAAATCAAAAAATTTCATTAAATAAAGACTCCCACATTAATGAAACATTCTCTAAATTAAAAACACCAATAGATGCTATAATAGATTTTTCATTTAGCACTTTTATTTTATCAAATGCCAAGAATTTATAAATATCTGCCTCATCGTTAACCAAAAATCCATTTACATTATCTTTAATTATATTTTTAGGACCATAAGGAGCATTAAAAGCAACACACGGTATTCCTCTAGAAAGCGCCTCAAGCAATACCATCCCAAAACCTTCCACTTTAGATGTCAACAATAGTGCATATACATCTTTATAGATTATATTAGGGTCTGATTCCGAATTAATTAATTTAACATATTTTTCAATTGAATACTTCCTTATAAAATTAATCAATTCTGATTCCATTTCTCCGAAACCATACATATAGAATAAAATACCACTTTCCCACAATTTACTTTTATAATATGACTCTAATGCCAGTTCAGGACGCTTTTCTTTTGAATACCGCCCCACATAAATTAATCTATTCCTTTTAGATTCTGTAATACCATATACTTTTTCAATTGGATTTGGTATATATACAGAATTAATCTTATTTTTTTTATAAATTAAATTATCATCCTCAGTCAAGGCTATAATTTTATCTAAATTCTTATAAAGAATATTTCGAATAAAACCAAAAGAACCTTTAGACTTATAAACTGCGGAAGTATGATCACATGCAATAACTTTAACTTTTCGTTTAAAAATTTTTAAAATAGAAAATAATAAATTTAAAGGCGGAGAGGTTGTCATATAGACTTTAGAGCCATCTATATTTGAAATAATTTTATACAATGACACAATAAACCAAAATATTTTTAGCATTCCAGAATAAAATCTAGTGTCATACTTCTCAATATTTAAGCTTACCACTTCAATTCTATCATCAACAAAGTATGGATACTTGTTAATAGGCCCCAAACTCAATATTTCGACTTTATGTTTTCTAACAAATTCATTAGATAATAATGAGACAACTTTTAATACCCCACCACGAGTCTCAAAATCAAATTTGTGAACAACAAAAGCTATTTTTTTCATAAAATCTCTCAACCAAATATACTTTTCAAGAAAGCATATAAATTACCAACACTTTTATAATTGAAAAACTTTCGAAGATAGACTTTTGCATTTAAATCTATACCAGCATAATTAGTCATATGTGTTTCTAAATTTTTTTGTTGTATAATATTTAACGAGTGCTTATCTACAAAATAATCAAATGATTTAATTACTTTTTCACCTTTTTTGTTTGTAATTCTTTCATGAGGGTGGCTCATATCTACGACATATAAATCTTCTCTTATTCTTTTACCTGGACCTAAGCTTAAAATACGGTACCAACATTCCAAGTCTTGCCACACATGCATCTGTGAATCAAATCCACCCACTTTTTGCAAATATTCTGTTTTGGTAAATATTTGATTGCCTATAAAATTGGCTTTTAGTAAATCTTCAGACTTAACTATATCCTTCATTGCAAATCGCTTATTTGATCTCATCTTGCCTTTTTTTAGAATATTAAAACTAAATAGGCATGAATAACTATCATCCCAATTTTTTACAAATGACTCTAATCTATTTTTAACAAAGTAATCATCATCATCCAATCCTGTAATATATTCTCCTTTTGCATTTTCAATAGCGATATTTCGACTTATGCAAGCTCCACTATTTTTTTCTTTAAAAAAATATCGTATACGTTCATCCTCTTGTGCTAACCGTTTTAAATAACTATGTGTGTCATCAGTTGAACAATCATCTACAACAATTACTTCAAAATTTTGATATGTTTGATTTTGCACAGACTTAATAGCTCTTTGTAAAAGCTCAATACGATTATAAGTTGGTATATAGACTGTAACTAGTGGTTCAATATTAGCTTTCATTTCAATGTTTTGACCTAGACTATATTAATAAAAGTTATCTATTTGCTTAAAAACTAATTCCCACATTTGATTCACTTCAGTCTTAATTCTGTTTGCAGCACTATTGATGTCTCTTGATTTATCCTCTCTATATTTATTTTGAGATAACTTCTCTATCAGAAACTCTAATTTA
The DNA here is from genome assembly GCF_056779855.1 of Acinetobacter sp. ANC_7654. Taxonomy (NCBI): domain Bacteria; kingdom Pseudomonadati; phylum Pseudomonadota; class Gammaproteobacteria; order Moraxellales; family Moraxellaceae; genus Acinetobacter; species Acinetobacter sp. ANC_7654. Next base: position 64,250 of record NZ_JBWYIR010000012.1, read on the forward strand.
TCTATATCCTTAAGATCATCAATTAATCCTTCGCTATTATCAAAATCTTTAAATAATTCAGGATACTTATGGGACCAACCTGCACCAATACAAGGCACGCCTTGTGATAGTGAGCTCACTAAAGCATGAAATCTCGAACCAATAACAAATTTTGATTGCCCTAAAATCCACTTCAAAACTCGCGGATCTTGGTCTTGAATAATAGCGACATTTTCATATTTACTACCTAATAATTTTATTACTTCAATATCTTCATAACCATCATGTAATATAAAAACTGGTGTTATATTATTTAAATTTATCAAATCAATTGATTTTTTCAAAAAATCAATATACTCATTTTTATCTACTATTTTATCCAACATCCTTACATTAGGAACTATTGCCACAAAATTTTCTGGTAACTTAATATCAGGCTTAGCTATAGGTTTAACATTTATGGTGAAATCTGGGCATTGTTTAAGCTTATCTGTGTTATGAATTAACTCTTTAGTCAATTCATACGATCTATTATCGCGCGCGAACACTAAGGAAGCACGTTCAAATAGATTTAGTGCCCATTTATTGACAGCTGGTTTCTCGTACGTACCTAATGCCTGTGGCAATAAGATTAATTTTTGGTGTAGTCTACTTTCACTATTCATCTTATTTGTAAGTTTTCTTGCCGCCCAATCACTCCATTGATCTGAAAATGCAAAGCCTGAAGCATCCAATACAATATCAATTTTTTTAGGTCCAATCGTATTACTACTTAAAATGGACATAATATATGAAATAATTGTCTTTTGTTTCTTAGACTCTAATACTGTAGTAGTTAAAAAACCATAACGCTTAATATCGGCTAGGCTACCAAAAGTTGATGCAACTGCAATTTTTGCTTCAGGATACTTCGATCGAACTTTTTCAGAAATTGCGATAGCCATTAACTCTGCGCCACGGTTATGGACTCCTGTACCATGAATTTCAAAAATCGGAGCTTTGACTTGTTTCATTACTTTTCACCTAAATTATTATATGTACGAATTTGATTTAATGGTTTTTTTGTGGAATTGGCTACCATACCATCTGGATCTGGATGACCAAAAGCAATCAGCATGACAGGACGCTCATCTGTAGCTAGATTCAATAAATTTGCCATTTTAGATTCTAGTTTAGGAACATCTGGCCAGTTTAGACAGCATGATCCTATTCCTTGCACTTCTAATGCATTTATAAATGACATAATTGCCAACGAACCATCAATATAAATTAAATGACGGTCACGCTCATGAGAATAATTACGTAATTTCCCAACTACTACTGCAATGCAAGGTATTTGCTTACCAAAGCCTGCTGTTCCCATTGGAAGTTTGGCTAATTCTGATACCAGTTGCTTATCATCAAATATACGGAACTCATAAGGTTGTCGATTACATGCAGTTGGTGAATAAGCGGCAACGTCAATAGCTTTATCTATGATTTCACGAGATACTGGCTTATCCTCAAACCAACGTACTGAACGGCGGTATTTGGCTAAAGTTAATAATTGATCGTAGCTAATATCTGGTTTGGTCGTCGTTGAGCGTAAATAAGGAATTTTTGAACATTCGTTATCATCTTGTGGCACAGATAATGATGCTTGGGCAACGGGTTCACGCAGAGGATCAACCACAGGATGACTTGGAGTGATTGCCATATATTCCTGCAACACATCCCGTGCCCATGCTAATTCACGAGCCTCAACCACATTAGATGCAACAGCTCGTATATATGCATCTACCGTTTCTTCTATATAGTTCAAACCAAATGGGACACGTCGCGGACGCATCAATAATCCTTTTTCAAGCCTGTGTGTATTACGGCGTAGTAAACTAGTATTAAAAATTGGATTTTTGAGCGATTGAGCATAAATTTTTTTGCCACTCAATACCGCACGATGCTCCCAGCCAAATCGCCATTGAAATGCATAATACAAATTGGACAAAAAGATACTATTTGCTGCAACATTTGTAGCAATATCATCAAGCTTTTCTAATATTGCTTTAATGATTTTTTTGAGAGATTGGAACAATTTTTTAGGTAGACTCATTTGACTATCGTCCCTATTATTTTCAAATATTGCCGTAAAATATTTCTGCCTTTTGGCAAAACTAAAACTGCTATAATAAATAAAATCAGATACATAAAACCACTAACAAGCAGATGTATTAACGGCTTGCTAATCTCTGCCATCCATTGCAATTGAACAAAATACATCATAATTGCAGATGCAAGCGAGGCAATCGCGGGAACAGCAATAGATGAAAAAAAGTCACGCGGCTTGATCGGAGTATCTTTAAAAAAGAAATACAGTGATGGATAAATTAATAAGTAATTAGCAATAGCATAAGCTGCTGCGACACCCTCAGCACTCCAGCGCACACCAACAACAAAAGCAATGCTCACTATAATGGCATTGACCACACCCCATAGTACATATAATCGTGATTTCCCTAGGCTTAGAAGAACTAGACCGCGTAATGTACCAACAGGCTGTATAAAGCCACTGATTCCCAACAATACAAAAATAGGAATCAGTTTCTCCCAACCTTTGCCCATAGCAACAGCTACAACATTTGTAGCATTCACGACTAAAAATGCCATTAATGGCATAGATAAGAATGCCAACAAAGTTGCTATTTTTTGGTAGTATGCTTTAAAAGCGATAGGATCGTGCTGTAATTTACTAAGTACGGGATATGCCACAGAATTAATTGGCTGTCTAAGACTTGCTATTGGCAACATCATCATTTGGTAAGCGCGGCTATAAAACCCCAAGGTCACAGCCCCCCAGACCTTGCCAATGAGGATATTATCCAAGTTCCGATGAAAATAATTTACTAATTCAAAAATAGTAACATTCGCACCAAAGCCAACAAGCTCACGCATTCCTGCTGTTTTTTTAGGACGACTGGGGCGAAATTTAGAGCCAAGAAAATACATCACAGTAGTAATTATTGCCCCAATGACCGTACCCCAAGCCAATGCCCAAAAGCCGTAGCCATAGAAAGCCATGACAATTGATACCACTAAAGTAGCTACTGCCCCTGCAATGTCAGCGATGACTTTAGGCCTAAATCGCATTTCTCGTTGCATTAAAGCTGAATGCTGTGCCCCCGCACTGGAAATCAAAAAAGTGCTGGACAACACCATAAGTACAGCCTGCAATTCTGGGCGTTCATAGAACCAGCTGATCAATGGAGCGCATAACATCGTTAATACTGTTAATAGCGCACCAATAGCTATATTTAACCAAAATAATGCGTTGGTTTGATCATAGGTTAAATCACCTTTTTGAATAGATGCAGTTGATAATCCCATATCACGAAACAATTGCATAAATGAGGTGATCGCCACCACCATGGCGATCAGACCAAAATCATCTGGCGATAGCAAACGAGAAAGAATGATGATAGAAGCAAGTTGCAGCACAATTTTAATCAATTGCGCCATCATCGTTAAGGCACCACTCTTAACCGCTTTCTTTCCTAAGTCTGACTTAGAAATTTTTTCCGCCATAGCAATCAGTCTGCACCAAACAAATCACGAGTAAAGACTTTTTCAAGAACATCTTCTAGATCAGTAACCATACGGTTTGTGACAATGATATCTGCTTGCTGTTTAAATTCAGATAGATCATTGACAACTTGGGAATGAAAGAATGTACTTTCTTTTAAGTTTGGCTCATAAACAATAACCTGAATGCCTTTTGCTTTTAATCGCTTCATTACACCCTGAATCGCAGACTGTCTAAAATTATCGCTTCCAGCTTTCATCACCAACCGATAAATACCCACAGTTTTAGGCTGTCTAGTTATAATTTGTTCAGCAATAAAGTCCTTGCGTGTTGTATTTGATTGAATAATTGCAGAGATTAAACTTTGCGGCACATCTTGATAATTCGCCAACAACTGCTTGGTATCTTTAGGCAGGCAATAACCACCATAACCGAACGACGGATTATTATAATGCGTGCCAATACGAGGATCTAATCCAACTGCCTGAATAATATCTTTGGCATTTAAATTCCGAAGTGCGCAATAGCTATCTAATTCATTAAAATAAGCCACACGCATAGCCAAATATGTATTTGAAAATAGTTTAACAGCTTCAGCTTCTGTCGCATCCATAAGCAGAACAGCAACATCATTTTTCAGACAAGCTGACTGAAATAATTGACCTATTTTAGTACCAATTTCCGACTTATCACCAACCACAATGCGTGAAGGGTATAAGTTGTCAAATAAAGCTTTACCTTCACGTAAAAATTCAGGAGAGAATACAATTTTTAAATTTGGAAATAAGTTCTGCATTTTTGCAGTAAAACCAACAGGAATCGTCGATTTGATTATTACAATTGCATTACTATTAATTTCATTTAGATCATTTAAAACTTGTTCAATTGAACTTGTATCAAAATAATTGGTTTTTTCATCGTAATTGGTTGGTGTCGCAATAATAATATATTCAGCACCTAAATAAGCTTCAGCCTTATCCAATGTCACATTAAAGTGAATTTCTCTTTTTAATAGATATTGCTCAATTATTTCATCCTGAATAGGTGACTCTAATTTTCTCAATAATCTAACGCGGTTTTCATCTATATCCAGTGCCGTTACCTGATGCTTTACTGCAAAAAGCATCGCATTTGAAAGACCAACATAGCCAGTACCTACAACTGTTATTTTAGACATCTATTGTCACCGCTCTTATTCCAAAATAGATACACAATTAGAAATCAATCCATGTATAACTATTTATATAATGCTTTATACTGAAAATTAGTAAAATACCAATAATCATCAAAGAATGATTATTAAGTTTAGAGTTTAACGGACAAGATTATACATATTTTTTTATTAAAAATTCTAAGTTCATTTATATAAATATACAATTTAATATAAAAGTCACAATTTATTTCCTCTTATTTATGTATCCATCTACATGTTTTTCAAGAATACTACCAATATTATCAAAACTTTCAGCCATATATTCCAACTCAAAATTCTGATAAATATTACGCATTTCATTTATTCCATAAAACTTCTCAAAAGACTTTAAAATTCTTTCATGTCCAGTCTTTTCTACATTTTCAGCATCAATCAACAATTCTTCATAGAGTTTTTCACCCGGACGTAACCCTGTAAACTGAATCTCAATATCGCCAATTCCATTTTCATCCATCGGTCGAAAGCCACTCAGGCGAATCATTTGTCGAGCCAAATCTACAATTTTTACCGATTCTCCCATATCAAGTAGGAACACATCACCGCCAGCCCCCATGGCACCCGCTTGAATCACCAACTGTGCAGCCTCAGGAATCGTCATAAAGTAACGTGTGACTTCAGGATGGGTCACTGTCACAGGACCGCCTTGAGCAATTTGCTTCTTAAATAACGGCACAACCGAACCTGATGAACCGAGTACATTGCCAAAACGCACAATACTGATTTGTGTTTTAGGATTGGTTGATGCCAAACCTTGGCAATACAACTCCGCCATACGTTTTGAAGCACCCATCACATTAGTTGGACGTACTGCTTTATCGGTCGAAATCAGCACAAAAGTTTCTACACCTTGTGCGACAGCTGCATCCACACTACGCTGTGTACCAATCGAGGTGTTATAAATCCCTTCAAAAGGATTGGCTTCTACCAAAGGTACATGCTTATAAGCGGCTGCGTGATAGACCGTTTGAACACTATATTGCTGCAAAATAAGTTCCAATTTTACTTGATTTGTCACAGAGCCTAAAACTGGAACAACCTGCACACCTGAAGTTTGTAATTCACGATCGATCGAATACAGCGCAAATTCAGACATCTCAAATAACACGAGCATTTTAGGCTCATGTTTGACGATCTGACGGCACAGTTCAGAACCAATCGACCCGCCTGCCCCAGTCACCATCACCACTTTATGTTTAATGTTCTTTTCTAAAAGCTCAGGTTTCGGTGGTACAGGATCACGTCCAAGCAAATCAATAATATCCACTTCACGAATATCAGATACTTGCACCTGACCATCGACCAATTGGGTGACGCCTGGCAACTCCATGATTTTCACATCTGAAGTATCAAAAGTATCAATAATTTCTTTTTTACGTGCCCGCCCAACAGAAGGCATTGCAAGCAAAACTTCTTCAATGCCAAATTTGCCCAATTTTTGCTGTGCTTTTTGCGACGCATAAATTTTTAAGCCACTCAAAGATTGCCCTTGTAAAGAACGTTTATCATCGATAAAACATACAGGCAGATAATTGTCTGAACGTTTTAAGGCTGCTGCAATTTGTTGTCCTGCTAGTCCTGCCCCATAAATCGCAACACGGCGTCTTCCCTGCTTAAGTGCAAAGGTTTTTAAAGTCAAATAGCGAATCAGTGCTCGACTCCACCACATATACGAAAACAGCATAAAGCCGTACATCAGTGGAATACTCATGGGAATAAAGGCAATATTCAGCTTTTTAATGGTATATAACGCCACGATCTGAATAAAGGTACCGATGGAAATACGGAGTAAATAGTCTTCATTGAATGAACGTACAATGGCACTATATACACCGAGTAAAATAAACGCCCCAATGCCAAACACACCCACATAGATATACCATGCCTCAAGCCCTTGCATGATCTGTACATTCGGACGGGCCAAACGAATCGCATAAGCCAACCACATCATGATCGGTAAAGCACAGATGTCCATCATCACCAAAAATATTTGTTTTTGGGGACGGGGTAAAGAGGCAAGCGATCGGATGATGTTTTTCACTATATGCTCATTCTAAAGGTATATATAGACAAATCAGCGCATCATTATGCCGAAATATATTGAACCACAGACTGCATCACTTTCAGCATAGTTTGCATACTGTGTTCAGACAAGGTTGGATGCACCAGAAACATCAGACTGCTTTCGCCTAAAGCTTTTGCATTGACTAAACGTGTTTCTGGACGCCACGGTGTCTCATCAAAGGCTTTTTCTAAATACACTTCTGAGCATGAACCGCTGAAACATGGCACCCCTTGCGCACTGATTTCCGCCATAATACGATCTCGCGACCAACCTTCAGGCAGGGTATCCACATTGACATGTACATAACATTTATAAGCAGCATGTACATAATCAGCTGCTAGTTTAGGCACAGTGAAATAAGGACTATGTTCAAATACCGCTTGGATCCGTGCCATATTAGCATTGCGTTTTGCTGTCCATTCCGGCATTTGTTTCAGTTGCAAACGACCAATCACTGCTTGCATTTCCATCATGCGCCAATTGGTGCCAAATGAGTCGTGCAACCAACGGAAACCCGGTGGATGTTGTTTGTTATAGACGCTATCAAAGTTTTTGCCGTGATCTTTGTAGGACCACATTGTTTTCCAAAGATGTTCATCATTGGTGGTGACCATACCACCTTCACCACCCGTGGTCATAATCTTGTCTTGGCAGAATGACCATGCGCCAATATGACCGATTGAACCTGCGGATTTGCCTTTATACATCGCACCATGCGCTTGGGCACAATCCTCAATCACGAAAATATCTTTTTCCTCAGCCAATTGCATGATTGGATCCATATCACACATCCAACCTGCCAAATGCACACAAATAATGGCTTTGGTCTTTGGCGTGATCACCGCTTCAATGGTACGGCGTGAGATATTTTGTGAGTCGAGTTCGACATCGGCAAAAATTGGATTGGCACCTGCGGTTATAATCGAACTTGCTGAAGCCAAGAATGTCCGTGAAGTGACAATCACATCATCGCCTGCGCCAATGTCTAGGGCTTTGAGCGCTAAATCCAGTGCCACTGTACCATTGGCTACCGCAACGGCATGTTGGGTTCCAACAAACTGTGCAAATTCCTTTTCAAATTCACGGCATTCTTGACCTGTCCAATAGTTAACTTTATTGGAAAGAAGGACTTTTGATACCGCATCGGCTTCTGCTTGGGTAAAGCTTGGCCAAGGCTCAAATGCACTGTTTAACATGGAATTTTCCTAAAACTTATTGTTGTGAAGTCGTGACAATCCGCGCAGGATTACCCACCACTGTTGCACCTGCAGGGACACTTTTGGTGACCACGGCGCCCATGCCGACAATCGCACCTTTGCCAATCACTAAAGGCTGATCAGGTGTGCCCTGCTTAATCACGGCACCTGCGCCAATATAGGCATGGTCATGAATATGAATATTGCCGTTGCATTTTACGCTTGGCGCAAAGGTAACGAAATCCCCAATCACACAATCATGCTCCACATAGCTATATAAATTGGCATGAAAGCATTTGCCGATTTTAATATTGGAGGTGATGGTGACAAATGGACTTAAGGCTGAACCTTCCGCGATGTATACTTCATCCATGAAAATAACGTTATCGGCAGAGATCGACCAAAGCTGAATGCCATCGGCTTCTAAACGTTGGGCGATTTTTTCGCGTACACGACTATTGGCGATCGCAATTTGCACGCATTTTGTCGATGCTGATTCATTTAAAAAGGCTGAATAATTCATAGCACGATGACCATTCACCGAACTTATTTCTGTCAAAGCATCATCGATGAAGACAATTTCAGATTGATCTTGTTCACGCGCCAATTGCTGACGTGACAGTTGTTGACGAGCAATGGGCATCAGACTACGCCCACAGCCTGAAGCACCATAAATCGCATAAAGAGTTGTCATTATTGTTGTTCCGGTGTGCCGGTAAATTTAGTCATGGTTGCCTCGCCTTCAGCGCTGATATCATCCTTAGCAATCACTTTTTTTATGGTTTTCAGCATGATTTTAAAATCGAGCCATAGCGACTGATGTTCAACATACCATGTATCAAGTTCGAATTTCTTTTCCCATGAAATGGCATTACGGCCATTCACTTGCGCATAACCGGTGATGCCCGGACGCACATTGTGGCGTTTAGCTTGTTGCTCATTATATAAAGGCAAATATTCCATCAAAAGTGGTCGCGGACCCACGATACTCATGTCGCCTTTAATCACATTCCATAGTTCAGGCATTTCATCCAAACTAGTTGCACGAAGCATTTTACCAAATGGCGTTAAACGCTCACTGTCGGGTAATGGATTGCCCTCAGCATCTAGCGCATCTTTCATGGTGCGAAACTTAATCATCTCGAATGGTTTACCATGTAAACCCGGTCTTACCTGACGGAACAACACAGGCGAACCCAAATTCTTTTTCACCTTCCGTGCCACAATAAAATACACCGGTGACAGCAGAATTAAAGCCGTGGAAGCAATGGTGATATCAATAATACGTTTTAACATTGAATTCCTCTGCCCCTTAGTCAAGATCTGTCCAACGTCTATTTACAGATTGACCTGCATTATTCATGTGAATCACTTTGGCATAATTTCCTACAGCCGTAGCATTTTCAGGAATATCTTTCGTCACCACACTACCCGCGCCAATCGTTGAATTATCACCAATCGTAATTGATTCCACGATACAAACATGAGGTCCAATATAAACATTATTACCAATTTTGGCTGCTCGACGACCACCATTGGCGCCAATCGTTGTGAATTGAGATAAATTGACGTTATGCCCAAGCTCTGCTGTGGGATTAATGACTAAAGGTCCACCATGTCCAATATATAAGCCATAGCCAATTTTAGTCGTGGTATGAATATCGATCCCATATTGCTTTCTTTTATAATAATAAATGGGATAAGCAAGTTTTGCTAAAAACGTTTTTGAACTGGCAATACGTAACCAAAATGAAAAATTAAAGCCGCGATTAAATAGGTAGTTTTTAATAAACAATTTAAAACTGACTTTTCCCGTATAACGATATAAATCGCTTTTGATGTATTTAATCAACATGCACCAGACTCTAAATTGATATCGATGATTCCCATTTCAGCAAGCATATGTTTATTCACCTGATGCACATCATATTTATTTAGGGCAATTTCACGGGAGCGTTGCCCCATCAGCTCGATGAGTTTTGGATCTTCAATAAAATATTGCATGCTTTTCACCAAATCATCGACTGATTTTACTTCGACCAAATAGCCGTTTACACCATGCGATACGGTTTCACGACAACCCGGCGCATCAGTGGTAATCACCGCACGTCCCATTGCCATGGCTTCTAGTACGGTACGTGGCGTACCTTCACGATAAGATGGCAATACATACACAGAGCTTTGTGCAATCGCAGGACGGACATCACTGAGTTTACCCCAATATTTGAGACAACCATCAGCCATCCATTGATCAAGTTCAGCATGGGTAATCGCAGATGGATTATCGTCAATCCAACCGACCAAATGAAATTCTGCTTCAGGATATTGCGCTTTGATGATGCGTGCCGATTCCGCATATTCACGTACACCTTTATCACCGAGCAGGCGTGCAATCAGCAAGAAAGATGCTTTGACCTGTCCTTGTGCATTTTTCGGTAAGGGCATCACATCAAAGTCTTGTACATTGACCCCTGAACCATTCACCACCACAGTCGGCTTATCGGCTTCAAGCAAATGCATGTCTTGGAACAGTTTTAAATCATCCGGATTTTGGAAAAAGATTTTGTCGCTATGTTTTAAGGCTTGGGCATATAAGCCATGTACCATTTTTTGGAACAGACTGCGCTTACCTGATTCGACATTTTGAAAGGCGTAACCGAGACCGGTAATTAACGCAAAACGATGCGGGACTTTTGCCAACCATGATGCCAAGGTGCCATAAATCACCGGTTTAATGGTATAGGACAGTACATAATCGGGTTGAATGTGACGAATCTGCTGATACAGTTTTTTTAGCAGTTTTAAATCCGCAAGTGGATTGGTACCCGTGCGTTGCATCGGAACTTCAAGCAAGTGATAGCCGAGTGCTTGCAGTTTTTGCCGTTCTTCGGGAAAGCTTGCAAACTCAGGTGCCATGATATGAATCTCATAGCCTTTGGCAGAAATCGCTTCCAATAATTTGCCACGAAAGTTCAGCACCGACGGCAAAAAACTACTGATCATTAAAAATTTCATGCCTGTTGGCTCCACACCTGCATATATTGACGGCTAACGGTCGCAATACTGAAATTCTGTTCAACACGTTCACGGGTTGCTTGTTTTAAAGCTTGTTTTTCTACTTCAGTTTTTTGTGCATATTGTAAAATCGCCTCTGCCAACGCTTGGGCATTACGTGGCGGAACAATACTGCCTAAATCCTGTACAATGTATTTAGCATCGCCGACATCTGTACTGATACACGGCAAACCAGATGCCATCGCTTCGACCAACACATTCGGGAAACCTTCAGTAATTGAGGTCATCAGGAATGCATCAATCGATTGATAAAAGGCAGGCATATCGGAGATTTGATCAAGCAGATGAATCTTTTTAGCATCTAACTGATATTGTTCAAATAAAGCTTTAACGTCAGGATTCTCTAAACTTGCCCCACCACCCGCAATTTTAAAGACGATGTTTTCATCTTTTAGCAAGCCCATAGTTTCAAACAAATACGGATAACCTTTGGCATGTCGATAATTACCAGCAAACCCAATCACCGTTGGCTGATTGAGCTGTAAATTCGGCTGAAATTTATCAAGAAATACGCCATTTGCAATCACATGCTGTTGAGCATTTTTAAAACCAAAACCAGTATGTTGCTGTTTCGATGAATGTGCACAGTAAATAATGGCACTTGGCTGTTTCGATAAAATTTGACTTAAACCGAGTGCAATTTTGGTGCTGATCGATTCATCTTTCGGTGATGCAAGCGAGTGATGAATACCCCACACGACATTCGGTTTGTGGGCTAAACCGATGACACTTAAACTCGTCAACGCATTGGCATGGTACATCCAACATTGTACGGTTTTAGGTTGTAGTTGTTTGAGTAGTCCACGCAGTTTTTTGATGATTCCAAGTGTATTTATGCCATTCCAACTGAGCGCATAATATGACTGGCAACGATCAAGCGTGCTTTGATGCACCTCCGATGTTTTCATCAAAGCAATAATGACATGCTGATAATGATCTTCCGTATATTGAATCAAGCGTGCCAACATCATTTCAGCACCACCCACCCCTGCAAAGTTGGTAATCACATGCACCATTAAAGGTTTACTCATGATGCAGACTCCATCATGCGCAAATACTGCTTCAACACGGTTTGTTTATGGAACTGCTGAATATGCGCGTTAAAGTCACGATCTGAATAGTGTACATAATCCGCAAAAATCGCTTTTTGCATCGCTTGAGTCAAACCTGCTTGATCATTACATTCGACCAATAAGCCAAATTTGGCGTGGTCTAAAATTTCACGTGGACCACTTGGGCAATCGGTACTGACCACTTTGACTTTCGATGCCAATCCCTGAATCAGCACCCCTGGCAAACCTTCCCAATTGGAACTTAAAACAAACAAAGATGCATATTTAAAATAGGCATAGGGATTGGCATCAAAACCAGGTAAATCCACCACATCGTTTAAACCCAATTCAGCCACCAAGACTTCAAACTCAGCACGTAACTCGCCTTCACCTAAAATAATCAGACGTGTATCTGCATACTGATCGTGTAAGGCTTTAAATGAACGAATCAGAAAGCCAAAGTTCTTGGCTTCAGTCAAACGCCCGACGGCTAAAATCACCTTGTTGCTGTCATTAAAAAAATGATGTGTCACAGGTGCTTTGAGCTTTTCGAAATAGGCATCATCGAGTACGGGATTATAAATGGTGCTCAAATTTTTATTCTTATAGCCGTAATATTCACGAAAATCGGCTTCGACACCTTTAGAGACACAGACCACTTGCTGTGCCATCGGATACGTCCAATTCACCAAGGTTTTCAATACAAATTTGGCGACGCCCTGCAACTTGATATTTTTCGACGGCGTCGACACTTCACGAAAGATCAAACGCGTGTTAACACCTGCTAGTTTTTTGGCAATGCCTGCCACAATATTGGTATGGGTTTGGGTGGCGACTAAGCAATCATATCGTTCGGTTTTGATTTTAATTTTTAAGGGAGTGATGCTATTCATCACCCGACCACAATTAAAATTCACCAACTCAATTTTAGGACTGACTTCTGGCAACAATTTGGCTTTTTCACCATTTAGATCACACACGCCCAAATGGATCTTCAGGCCTTGTTCAGCAAAACTATTGGCGAGTTGAATGACTGTACGTTCTGCACCGCCACCACCTAAGCTTGGCAAAAAGAACATGACTTTATTCAACATAATCAGACCTAAAATTTAAAATGGGAGAATATTAATGCGGAGTTTTTGAGGCTTGAATCACCATGGCACGTTCCACACGGGCACGGTAATCGGTGATGCCAATCAAGTCACTATCACTGGCACAGGTATTTTGAATTTTGGCTTGATAATCGGCAAAGTTTGAGACTACTTTGGCAGGCACACCAATTACTACGGCGTTATCGGGAATATCTTTGGTCACCACCGAACCTGCGCCGATCACCACATTCGAGCCAATGCTCACGCCCGGCATAATAATGCTATTTACACCAATAAACACGTGTGAGCCGACCTGAATCGGGGCAAAGCGTTGATAGCGTTTACCTTGAGCATCTTTGACCAAACAGGTACTGCCATCATGGGTAATAAACTTCACGCCTGAAGTGACCGTGACATGATCACCGATGGAGACTAAAAACGGTTCTGAGCCCCAATTTTTAATATAAATTCGGCAGTTTTCACCCACTTTGACCCCTTTTTTACGTGCATATGCAACACTGCCTTTGGCCATAAAATAAGCCAAATCAAACAGCTGTCGAAAAGCAGAAACAATAAATGCCATATACATGACCTATGTCAGGTTTCAAAAGAGGGAAAAATCTCTGAATATTTTACGCTGAAAATGCACTTGAAGATATGCGTGTCAAAGACACATGAAGCTTGCCTTAAAGCGCTTTGATTTTCTTGACGGGGCTACCGACATAAACCCCAGCATCATCCAATGGTTTAGACACTAAACTACAGGCACCAATGACGCTGTTGCTTGGAATGGTGACACCATCTAAAACGGTCACGCGCGCGCCTAGCCAAATATTTTCACCAAGGCTGACACCGAGTTTGGTAATCGCATCTTTGACCAAAAGATCAGGCTCACCAAATTTATGATTACTGGCAATCATAATACTTTGCGTGCCAATACGGGTGTTATCGCCAATGGTCACACCCCCACAGCCATTGATATAGGACTTAGAATTGATGCTGACATCTTTGCCAATCATGACTTTGCCACCAAAGCATTTGATGTAGCAGTTTTCACCAATAAAACTATTGTCGGCAATCTCAAGCACTGCACCATTTTCAACAATGAGACTGACATGATCGCCAATATAAACATTGTTGCCGATCTTCACTGTTCCACTGATATCAACCGTACAGCCCTTGCCGAAATAGCGAAACTTCGTGCCAAACGCCACGTTATAAAATTGCTGACGACATTGTGCAGTGAACCAATTCATCAGTTTTAAGAATTTAAAAAACATCAGTTTTTGCTTCTCCACACCACATATAAAATGGCAAAGTTATAGATAATCAGTGCCACAGGCACCGCTAACAGCATATAAATTTTATCGTCAAATAAAACATATAAGCCTACAAATAATGCGAACTTGATAATCAGTTCAACGATTTGCAGTTTAAATAGAACTTGGCTGTTGCGCTTAGCAATTAAAAAAGCCGAGCTAGGTGGATTACAGAAAATCGCCCAATAGCCCAAGGCGAAAATTTGGAAATAGCTTGAGATCCCGACCCATTCACTGCCAAAAACCCATAAATATAGAGATTCAGGCAAGATAAAGAAAATGGCAAATAAAGGTAGTGAAACCAGACTGAGCAGTACACTCGCCTTTAAAGCACTTTGATTGGATTCTGTGGTTTTAAATTTGCGAATAAAGAACTGACGCAAGGTTTGCGAAATCAGATTGATCGGCACACGTAAAGTCCGCTCAACAATGGCATAAAAACCCATCGCCTGCACACCAACAAAATGCGACACCACATAGTAAGGCAAGTTATGCGAAAAACTATTCAGCAAGGCATGTGGGGTATTGGCAAAGATAAAATCTTTATAGTTTTTAAATGCCTGCCAACTGACTTGATAGAGTTGATGTTTCAACAGATAAATCAGCACCGCCACAATCATAATGATCGAGCTGATGTTATAACTATTTACTAAACTAATTTGCATCACAAGCGGTAAAGACAGTTGCACCGCCACCACAATCGCACTGCGGAAAATATTTAAACCTGCACAGAAATATTCTTTGTGTGCGGAAAATTGATAGTTATACAGACTTTGAATCAGGGTATTGGCAAGCACACCAGTCGCGACAGCCCCTGCCATTTCAACATTTAAAATAAAACTAATGACAATGCCACTGATAATGGCAATGACCGTTGAGAACACCGCCCCTTCAAAGATCAGGCTTTTTTTATCCTGCTCCTCAGCGACCAATAAAGCTTGATCCAGACGTAAATTCGCCACCGTGGATAAAACACTAACAATCGCTAAAGCAATGCCGTATGCACCAAAGTCCGCAACAGAATACAGGCGCGTTAAAACAGGAAGTGCGATAAATGTCATTATCGCACCTGCCAATAAACTTAAGGTAATCAGCCCAATCGACTGATACTTTGCGAACAGTTTCGCAATCATCTGCTGAAGATCATTTTAAGTTATTTACGTACCAACGCATCGCCAGTTGAATGCCTTCGGCAATTTTAAATTCAGGTGCATAGCCCAAATATTGCTGAATTTTGGCAATACTCGCTTGTGAATGACGGACATCACCAGCACGGAAATCACGGTACACCGGATCACGTTCAAAATGCACATCATTTTCCGCAAGTGCTACTTGAATGGCACGGTATAATTCATTCAATGTCGTACGGTCACCGACTGCTACATTGTAAACCTGATTCTTGGCTTCATCCGATGCCGTCGCCGCCAAAATATTGGCTTGAACGGTGTTGTCGATAAAGCAGAAGTCACGACTGGTTTCACCATCGCCATTAATAAAGACATCTTCACCATTGATCATTGAAGCTGTCCATTTTGGAATCACCGCCGCATAGGCCCCATTTGGATCTTGGCGTTGGCCAAACACATTAAAGTAACGCAAACCAATCGCTTTAAAACCATAGCTACGGGCAAACACATCGGCATACAGTTCATTGACATACTTGGTCACGGCATATGGCGACAATGGATTACCGATGTTCTCTTCCACTTTTGGCAATGCAGGATGATCACCATAAGTTGAGCTACTCGCTGCATAAGTAAAGCTTGCTACACCAGCATCACGTGACGCGGTCAGCATATTTAAAAAACCACTGATATTAGTGTCATTGGTCGTGATTGGATCGGCAATAGAGCGCGGGACTGAACCAAGAGCTGCTTCGTGCAACACATAGTCCACACCTGCACAGGCTTTTTGGCAATCTGCAAACTGACGAATATCCCCTTCAATAAAGCGGAACTTTGCCCATTGCTCAGCAGTTACTAAACTTTGAACTTCATCCAAATTATGCTGATGACCTGTAGCAAAATTATCTAAACCTACTACCGTTTGATCTAATTTAAGTAATGTTTCTAAAAGGTTTGAGCCGATAAAGCCAGCAACCCCTGTCACCAGCCAAGTTTTTGGCTGTGCCTTAAGTTGCTCACATACCTGTTGATATTGATTCATGGGTATGTCCTCTTACAAACGTAAATCAGATTCGGCTTGAGATAACACATATTTCAAGTCATACAGTACATGTTCAGATTTACCTAAAGCACGGATGGCTTTCGCACCCATGGCTTTAAACTGTTCATGTGCCACGGCTAAAATCACGGCATCATATTTGTCATTTTCTAAAGTCGAAATTGGCTGAATGCCATATTCATGCTTAGCTTCTTGAGCATCAATCCATGGGTCATAGACATCGGCATCAATATGATATTCTTTGAGTTCATTCACGATATCAATGATGCGGGTATTACGGATATCAGGGCAGTTTTCCTTAAAGCTTAAACCTAAAATCAAGACTTTGGCATCTTCCACCTGAATGCGTTTTTTTAGCATGGCTTTAACAAGCTGCGTCACCACATAAGCACCCATGCCATCATTTAAACGACGACCTGCCAAAATAATTTCAGGGTGATAACCAATCGCTTGCGCTTTATGGGTTAAGTAGTACGGATCTACACCGATACAATGACCACCGACTAGCCCCGGACGAAACGGTAAGAAGTTCCATTTCGTACCAGCAGCTTGCAGCACCGCTTCGGTATCAATGCCCATTTTATTAAAGATCACTGCAAGCTCATTGATCAGCGCGATGTTCACGTCACGTTGGGTGTTTTCAATCACTTTAGCTGCTTCAGCGACTTTGATACTCGCTGCTTTATGGGTACCAGCTTCAATAATCAAGTTATAAACTTCATCGACAAAGTCAGCGACTTCTGGCGTTGAACCTGAAGTGATTTTTAAAATATTGGTGACACGGTGCAATTTATCACCTGGGTTAATACGCTCAGGACTATAACCTGCAAAGAAGTCTTGGTTAAATTTAAGACCTGATGCTTTTTCTAGTTCAGGAATACAGATTTCTTCTGTCGCACCTGGGTATACCGTAGATTCATAGACCACCACATCGCCTTTTTTCAGAACTTGCCCAATACTTTGCGATGCTTTAACAAGTGGGATAAGATCTGGCTGTTTATATTCATCAATTGGTGTTGGCACTGTGACAATATATAAATTACAGTCTTTTAGATCTTCTAAATTCGCACTATAAATCAACTGCGTAGACTGCGCTAACTCTTCTGATGAAACCTCTAATGTATGGTCATGCCCCTTACGCAACTCATCAATGCGTTTTTGATGGATATCAAAGCCCACGACAGGAACTTTTTTACCAAACTCAACAGCGAGCGGTAAACCGACGTAACCCAATCCGATAATGGCAATTTTTAGATTATAGAGATCATACATCTCTGAAGCCTTATATATGCTCTAAAATGGATATTCTACATCATTAATAGTTTGATAAAAATTACTCTTATTAAACTCCTTTAAGTCAGAGAAGTTATACTTTCTGCATTTAAAACATAAAGATAGCTTGGTTAAGATATATTTATTGTTTTAATTGGTATAAAATGTCGCTTAACTTTATTTAGTTAAGTTAAGATTAATTTTTGAATAATCATAAATGTATACAATATAGGAATACGAGTGAGTCACTATCGTTATAGTTTGCTGTTGGCATTAAGTTTAAGCTTTACAGGATGTGCTGTTACCTCAGGTCTTCAAACCTATGACTTACCTGAAGAAGGTGTTTTTCAGACGGATTTGGGCACTCAAGTCAATGTCATCAAACTCACTCAAGAGTCCCTTTTTGCTGTTCAACCTGCACAAGTCAATGTTCACCAAGATTTGGGACATTTGTTTCTACAAAATCAAAAACAATATCTACTCAGTGCTGGTGACGTATTATCCATTTATCTATGGGCATATCCAGAAATTACACCGCCCACCAATACCATTAATAATGAAGAAGCCATTAAATCTAACGGCTATCAAATCGACTCTCGTGGGTATATTCAATTTCCGATTATTGGACGTTATAAAGCGGCTGGCAAAAGTTTAGATCAAGTGAATCAAGAACTTCGTCAGTTACTTGCCCGTTATTTAAAAACACCTGATGTCATCGCTCGAGTTTTGTCTTACCAAGGTCAACGTTATTCAGTACAGGGCAATGTCATGAAAGGTGGTCAATATACACTAAATGATCAACCCACCAGTATCTATACGGCGCTTGGCTTAGCTGGTGGCGTCAACACACAATTTGGTGCGAATACATCGATTAGCCTCGTTCGAAATGGTCAAACTTATAATTTAAATTCGATTGAACTTGAGAAAGCAGGGTTTTCGCTACACAATCTTTTGGTGCAAGCTAACGATACGATTTATGTCAACTCTCGCGAAAACCAAAAAATCTATGTCATGGGTGAGTCAGGTAAAAACCAGTCCCTGCCGATGCGTGATCAAGGCATGACTTTGAGTGATGTGATTGGGGAGAGCTTAGGCCTGAATCCATTGTCAGCAAGCAGCAGTAAAATTTACGTCGTTAGAAGTCAAAGTGACTCACCGATGACTGAAATCTTCCATATGGATCTGTCTAGCATTGCTAATTTTGGTCTCGCCAATCAGTTTAAAATGCAAAGTAATGATATTGTTTATGTCGATGCAACGGGTCTAACGCGCTGGCAACGTGTGGTCAACCAGGTTATTCCTTTCTCCAATGCTTTATATAATTTAGATCGTTTGGGGAATTAATGAATTTTAAAAATATCTTAGTGGTCTGTATTGGAAATATCTGTCGAAGCCCCATGGCAGAGTATTTCCTAAAAGATGCATACCCTGATCGAAAAATTCACTCTGCTGGTATTTCTGGTCTAGTTGGCCATCCAGCAGATGATAAAGCATTACAATGTATGCAAAACTTCGGTATAAATATGCAAGATCATGTGGCGCGTAAACTGAATGCTGAATTGGTCAAAAATGCGGATTTGATTCTTGTCATGAGCCAGAACCAACAGAAGCATATCGAACAAACATGGCCATACGCAAAAGGAAAAACCTTTCGCTTGGGGCACTGGCGTGAAAAAAATATTGCGGATCCCTATCAACACGATCAAGCATTCTTTAATGACACCTGTCAGTTGATTCAGAATTGTATCGCTGATTGGAAAAAACACCTTTAATATTTTGAATAAAGATTATGAGTCAAACCGCGAATACCGAAGATACAATTGATTTAAAAGAATTATTTTTTTCATTAATCGCACAATGGAAATTGATTGCCTTATGTGTGATTTTGAGTCTGGTCTGTGCCCTACTCTACTTACGTACAACACCAGATACTTATTCTGTAGATGCTTTGGTTCAAGTTGAAGAAAGCAAAGGTGCCTCTGCAGCACTTTTGGGTGATCTATCAAGTATGATTGAGCAGAAACAACCTGCTCAAGCAGAAATTGAAATCCTGAAATCTCGATTAGTCCTCGGCTCAGTGATCAATCAATTGAATCTTGATTTGAAAATTGAAGGAACTCAAAACTCATTTTTCGATCGGTTGTTTGCACCACATGACTATTCGACCAACTATTCACGTCAATCTGTAATTTTTAACGATGACGAACAATCTTTTGCGATTCCCCATTTCCATGTTCCTCAGAAATTTCGTGACCGTGCATTGGCACTTAATTTTACTGAGAAACAATTTACCCTGACGGATATAAAAACCGAAGAAGTGGTGCTAAAAGGTTCAGTAAACCAACTCAATCAAAGCTCTACCCGTGATGGCGTATGGAAAGTTGAGATTCGCACACAAGATCAATTGAATGACGGCTATCTCATCACCAAACAATCTTTACCAGCTGCGATGAAATCACTTTTGGCCAACTATTCAGTGGCTGAAAAAGGGAAAATGACTGGAGTTCTAGGGCTAAACTATCAAGGTCAAGATAAAGAGCACATTACAAAAGTCCTGAATACGATTTTAAATGCGTATAGTCAGCAAAATGTAGAACGACGTTCTGCTGAAACAGCTCAAACATTGAAATTCTTGGATGAACAACTCCCAGAACTAAAACAACAACTGGATGTCGCCGAACGTGAATTTAACAAATTCCGTCAAGGCTTTAATACGGTTGATGTCACCAAAGAATCTGAATTGTATTTAACACAAAGCGTTGCTTTAGAAACACAAAAAGCTGAACTTGAGCAAAAAGTGGCTGAAGCGGGTGCGAAATACACCAATGAACATCCAATCATGCAACAAATGAACGCTCAACTTGGTGCGATCAATAAAAAAATCAATGAATTGGATGGCACCTTAAAACAACTCCCTGACTTGCAACGTCGCTATCTACAGTTATTCCGTGAAGTTGAAGTCAAACAACAGTTGTATACAGCTTTGCTGAATTCGTACCAACAACTTCGTATTGCGAAAGCGGGGGAAATTGGCAATGTTCGTATTGTTGATACGGCCGTAGAACCAATTGAACCAATTAAACCCAAGAAACTGATTGTTTTAGTGTTATCGATATTTGTTGGCGGTTTCCTCGGGACACTTCTGGCGCTGTTACGTAATATGATGCGTTCAGGCATCAAAGATTCTAGTCAAATTGAAAATGAATTAGATCTACCGGTTTATGCAACAGTACCGCGTTCGCCAGTACAAGAAAGCCGAATTAAGATGCTGAAAAAGCATAAGAAAATCCCAATTCTTGCCATTAAGAATAGCGATGATATTGCGATTGAAAGTTTACGCAGTATGCGCACGGCGATTCATTTTGCGCTGAGTTCAGCTCGAAATAATGTGATTATGATTTCTGGTCCTGCACCTGAAGTGGGTAAATCATTTATTTCAACCAATTTAGCAACAATATTAGCGCAAGCCGACAAACGTGTTTTGATTATTGATGCTGACTTACGTCGTGGTTATCTACACAAATATTTCAATATCGACACACAGCCAGGTTTGACTGATTACATGACTGATCAGCACTCTCTACAAAATATTATTCGAGACACTGAAGTCTCTGGTTTAAGTGTGATCACTCGTGGTAAGAGTCCGAGCAATCCATCGGAGATGTTGAGTTCTGAAAATTTCAAACAGTTGCTTGAACAGCTTTCAACACAGTTTGATCATGTGATCATTGACACGCCACCTATACTTGCGGTGACTGACGGTATTATCATTTCGCAATATGCAGGTGTAAATCTGGTCATTGCTCGCTATGCGAAGACACAAATGAAAGAACTCGAAATCACAGTCAATCGTTTCGAACAAGCCGGTGTGAAAGTAAATGGCTTTATTTTAAATGACATTCAACGTAGTGCTGGCGGTTATGGTTACGGATATGGCTATAACTATGCGTATG
Organism: Acinetobacter sp. ANC_7654; assembly: GCF_056779855.1. Classification (NCBI taxonomy): domain Bacteria; kingdom Pseudomonadati; phylum Pseudomonadota; class Gammaproteobacteria; order Moraxellales; family Moraxellaceae; genus Acinetobacter; species Acinetobacter sp. ANC_7654. The sequence continues at coordinate 86,202 of NZ_JBWYIR010000012.1, forward strand.
CATATAAAGCCTCAAAGGACAATGATTAATTATTGTTGAATAAAAGCCTGATCTATTCAGGCTTTTTTTATGCCGATCAAACACTTTATATTTGTGAAATTTTGTTGATTTCATTGAAATTCTATATCGCTGAAAGTGAATTGACGCTATGCTGTTTTGGTTCCGCGATTTTAGAATGTCGCACATATAATTGAAAAAAATTGGAAATCTCATGAGTAAAGCTTTACCCATCGCTGTTGCTGTCGTTTTAGGCGGTGCTGCGCTCGTCCCTGTTTATTATGCAAGTCAACATCCAACATCTGCGACAGTTTCTAGCATGACTGCTGATGCAAAACCGATTGATAAAATCAGTTATGCACTGGGTTATGAAGTTGCCAGCCAAACTCCTCCTGAAGTTGCCATTGATCCGTTTATTGTCGGTGTCCGTGAAGCGCATGCTAAAAAAGAACGTGCCTATACCGATGAAGAACTACAAACTGCTTATGTGGCTTTACAAAAAGAATTAGAAGAAAAGAAAGTCGAAGACTCTAAAGCTGCCAATGCACAAAGCAATAGCTTCCTTGCTGAAAATGCAAAAAAACCGAATGTTAAAACAACTGCTTCTGGTTTGCAGTATCTCGTCAGCAAAGAAGGTACAGGCAAACAACCTGCTGCAAACTCCGTGGTTAAAGTGCATTACACCGGTAAATTACTTGATGGCAAAGTCTTTGATAGCTCGGTTGAACGTGGTGAACCGATTGAATTTCCGTTGAATCAGGTCATCCCTGGTTGGACCGAAGGCCTACAATTGATGAAGGAAGGCGGTAAAGCAACCTTATATATTCCATCAAATCTGGCTTATGGTGAACAGGGTGTTCCTGGTACGATTCCACCAAACAGCACACTCATTTTTGATGTTGACTTAATCGAAGTCAAATAAGTTAATCAAAAGGAGAGCCTTCAGCTCTCCTTTTTTGGATTTGAATGATGAAAAAAATCTCTATATTAAGCAGTCTGCTGATCCTCAGCTCTGCCTCATTTGCGGCAAACATTAGCAATAAAAGTACTGAAAAAGATCAGCTCGGATATAGCTATGGCTATGTGATGGGACGCACTAATGCGGATACATTAAAAGATATTAATTTGGATGCTTTTATTGAAGGATTGAAACAAGGCTCAACCGGTCAAAAATCGAGTTTAACCGATCAAGAAATGGCGCAGGCTTTAACCAAATACAAAAAGCAAAGCGAATCGAAACAGCTGATTGAATTTCAAAAATTAGCTGCAGAAAATTTAAAATCTGGGCAGCAATTTTTACAAGAGAATGCCAAGAAAGCAGGTATCGTCACACGACCAACAGGGCTGCAATATCAAGTGATTCAGCAAGGTCAAGGCAAAACACCTAAAGCGACGTCAAAAGTGAAAGTTCATTATGAAGGGCGTTTGATCGATGGCACAGTATTCGATAGTTCGATCGCGCGTAATCAAACGGTTGAATTCCAAGTGAGTCAAGTCATTCCGGGTTGGACTGAAGGCTTACAACTCATGAAGGAAGGTGCTAAATACCGCTTCTTTATTCCTGCTGATTTGGCCTATGGTGAGATCGGTTCGGGCGATGCGATTGAGCCGAACAGCACCTTAATCTTTGATGTCGAACTTTTAAAAGTTTTGCCTTAAGGTTCACATGACTTATAAAAAAAACATCGCGGAAGCGATGTTTTTTTATGTTTTTATTGAGAGTCTGTTTGAAGCATTAGCCGTGTTTTAACTGTCTTGGTCTAAAGCCAGTCGCAAATAAACCCATTACATAGGCAACCACACCTAATACACAAAGAGCAAGCACTTCAAATACACGAATCCACGGTGCTACATCTGGGTTATACCAGCTTAGGCCATACCATAGGGCTGCGATCATCACGGCGTTGCCCACCATAAATTGGAAAAATAACTTTTTCCAGTGCGGACCAAATCGGAATATTTCACGCTTGTGTAAATAGAAATATAGCATCCCTGCATTGACTAAAGCAGAACCTGTAGATGACAACGCCAATGCCATATGGAGTTCTTCCCAGCCCATCCATTTGAAGATACCAATAAAAACCACATTGAGGATGGCGTTGGCTGCAACAGCCATTAGGCCAACACGTACTGGGGTTTTGGTATCTTGAATCGCATAAAATCCAGGAGCAAAGACTTTAATCAACATAAATGCCAAAACACCACCACTCATACATTGTAATGCCAAAGCGGTCATTTCTGTCGCTCGTGCATCAAAAGCACCGTGTTGGAACAGCGCTTGAATAATCGGTGTAGACAACATAAATAAAGCGATACTGGCTGGGATACCAGCAAATACGATGACACGTGCAGCCCAATCTAACATAGCCTTAAATTTAGTTTGATCCTGTTCAGCTTTACGCGCAGAGAGTGCAGGCAGAATCACCGTTCCGATGGCTACACCAATTAAGCCTAAAGGCAATTCGGTCATCCGTTCTGCTGTATAAAGCCATGACACAGAACCATTTTGCATAAAAGACGCCCAAATGGTATTGAGCAGCAAATTAATTTGTGTGACTGAAACCCCAAACAGTGCAGGCAACATTAATTTTAAAATACGCTCGACACCTTCGTGCTTAAAATCAACTTTGGGTGGAATCAGGAGTTTTTTGCGCCAAAGCTCCGGAATTTGTAGGGCTAATTGCAAAATGCCAGCAAACACCACTGCCCAACCCAATGCCATAATGGGTGTTTCCATATATGGTGACAGCCACAAAGCCCCTGCAATCATTGCAATATTCAACAATACTGGCGCAAATGCAGGTGTGGTGAACGAGCCATAGCTGTTTAAGATACTGCTGGCAAATGCCGTCAGCGACATAAACATCAGGTAGGGAATGGTGAGACGGAATAAGTCGACTGATAAATCAAATTTGGCTGCATCGGCATGAAATCCTGGCGCATAAACATACAATATCGCAGGTGCAACAATCATACACAGCAAAGTTAATGCCGTCATTACGGTAAGCAAACATCCAAATACCCGACTAATTAAGATCTGAACTTCAGCATGGAGTTTGGTGGTTTTATATTCTGTGAGAACAGGAATAAATGCTTGGGAAAATGCACCTTCGGCAAAAAGACGCCTAAAAAAGTTGGGAATACGGAACGCTACGACAAAAGTATCGAAGTCTTTCCCTGCCCCAAACACATTTAACAGCACCATGTCTCGAATAAGCCCCATGACACGAGACAACATGGTCATTGCACTCACAATAAAGGTGGATCGCCAAAGCGCCATCATATTCACCACTTTAAAAGATTGACGATATTGTAATAAAACTTCGCTTTTAAATTGTTATTTCATTCGACAAAGCATCATATTTTTCGTTGTTTTAATTGATCTCTAAAATAACACCATTGAAAATGCGGTCCTGGATCGGTCTTTCGTCCAGGTGCAATATCTGAATGCCCTGCGATATGACTTTTAATTTTAGGATAAGCGTGTTGAAGTGTTGCCACGACCTCAACTAAAGCTTGATATTGTTGTTTCGTAAAATCTTGATCATCACTACCCTCTAATTCAATGCCAATCGAATAATCATTGCATTCTGGATTTGCCATGTACGTAGAGCGTCCTGCATGCCAAGCACGGTCTTTAAAATTAACAAACTGTAAAATTTCGCCTGACCTTAAAATCAATAAATGTGCTGAGACCTGCATCCCTTCAATGGTTTTAAAATAAGGGTGTGCATTCCAATCTAATTTATTTTGGAAAAACTGCTCAATATAGCCTCCTCCAAACTGTGAGGGCGGTAAGCTAATATTGTGGATGACCACCAGTTGAATGTCAGTATGGTCTGGTCTTTGATTAAAATTTGGTGAAGCAATAAATCTTGCACCTTGTAATACACCATCTACCACTTGAAGCTTGGGTACATTCGACATGTGTGATCTCAATCCGTGTTTGCAACTTATGACAATTCATCCACGCTCATCTTTGGAAAAGACTTGGACGAAAAAAACAGCACCATTACTTGAGGTGCAATGGTAATATATTGCTCATTTTTCTGGTGCCTACAATAGGGATTTTATGAGCATACCGCAATCTTTGCTTGAACAATCAATTCAAATCAATATCCAACAAGCATTGCAAGAAGATATTGGTGAGCGTGATATCACCGCATTGCTGACACCTGAAGATGAACAAGCAACAGCAACCATTATCAGTCGCGAAACGATGATTCTTGCAGGGCAACCGTGGGTGAATGCTTTAATTAAAGCCTATGATCCAAGCGTTGATGTGATTTGGTTAAAGCAAGATGGCGATCAAGTTCAAGCCAATGAGGCAATTTTAAAACTTGCCGGCTCAGCACGCAGTCTGTTAACCGTTGAACGCCCAGCACTTAATTTTGTACAAACCCTTTCTGCTGTTGCTACAAAAACGGCTGAATATGTGAAACATTTGGAAGGTTTAAATACCAAACTGCTTGATACACGTAAAACATTACCAGGCTTACGTATTGCGCAAAAATATGCGGTGGGTGTAGGTGGTGGTCAAAACCATCGTTTAGGTTTATTCGATGCTTTTTTAATTAAAGAAAACCATATTATGGCTGCAGGTGGCATTCAGCAAGCAATCGACAAAGCGCATGCCATTGCACCAGGTAAACCTGTGGAAGTCGAAGTTGAAACTTGGGATGAGTTAAACCAAGCTTTACATGCTGGTGCGGATATCGTTATGTTAGATAATTTCAGCCAACAACAAATGATTGATGCAGTCAAGCATGTGGCTGGTCGTTGTAAATTAGAAGCTTCAGGTAATATTACCATCGAGAACTTACGTGAAGTTGCTACTTCAGGCGTCGACTTTATTTCAATGGGTGTACTGACTAAAGATGTAAAAGCCATCGATTTATCTATGCGCTTTAACGCTTAATTGATTCAATCCTATCTCTCAATAAAAAAGGGGCTTTGCTCCTTTTTTTATTTGCTTAAAACTGTGATGCTACATTAACTTTATCGCAAGAATACAAAAAAATTTGAATTTATAAGGTCCTAGTTGATACCTTCCACGCTTTAAGATTATTTTTTAATCAAAATCATAATATACCTATAGAATGCAAAGTAAATCATTAAATTTCAATTAATTATTTGCCTTAATTTTACAATTATTCAATTTTCTGTCATGGAATGCTGCCTAATTTTCATTCATAGTGAAGTCAATAAATACAATTAAAGCCATGAGTTCGCATTGTCTAAATAATAGGAGGGTGTCAACGCATAGACCATGCTGAATGTCAGTGAATAAATAAAAAGAAATGCAGTCATCGGATCGATTGCATCCACCATGTTGTACATTAGGGAAATCACATGAAAACGCAAATGATCTATACGCTTTTAAGCGTCGCGATTAGTAGCAGCTTACTCCTCGGTTGTAAAAGCTCCAGCGAATCTGGGGGGAATTCAGGCGGTGGTAATGGATCACAGCCAACTCCGACCAATCCAACTGATCCTGACAATCCAACGAATAAAATTGAAAAAGAATTCGTGACTGTTTTATCAACTCGCCCCGATCTTGTGACAGATAATGATGTATTGATCGAATTAGACCCATCGATTAATTTTAATGACTCAAATATAAGCATTCATTTAAATGGACAGGACATCAAATCTCGCTTTTCTAATGCTCAGAATAGAGTGCTATTAGATGGATTACGGTTAGGGGAAAATCTACTTAAAATTGAAACACCAAATGAAATTCAAAATTTATATTTAAAAAATTTCAGTACCACAGGCCCTCTTTTATCTGGACCTCAAATTAATCCATGGACCTGTACCAACGGCTCGACTGATTTATTTTGTCGTAAACCTGTTCAATATAATTACTACTATCGGAATTTGGTCGGAACTTTACAGACCTACAATCCTGAGAAACCACCTTCGGCGGGTCTAATTTCCAAAATTAAGACCGATACAGGCGTAGAAGTACCATTTATCATTCGAGAAGAAGTCGGCTATCAAAATCGTGATGAATATCGGTTTGCTGTATTGTTTAATCCTAATCAGCCTTGGACTGCGTTGAATCCACAGCCCCAATTTAATAATAAGCTGTTAGTAACCCATGGGCAAAGTTGCGGAAATGATTATCAGTCTGCAACTGCACCTACCGTGGTTGCGACATCAACTTCTATTTTGCCAGATATTACCATCAAGGCTTTGGGCAAAGGTTATGGCGTCATGTCTACGGCGCTATCCAACAGTGGACATAACTGTAATTTGGCGGTTCAAGCTGAATCAATCATTATGGCCAAAGAACGTTTTATCGAACAATACGGCACTTTAGACTACACGATTGGACAAGGCTGCTCAGGTGGCGCGCTCGCATCTCAATGGGTAGCTAACGCTTATCCAGGTGTATACCAAGGTTTGTTAGTAACGTGCTCCTTCCCTGATGCATGGAGTACAGCGTCTCAGTTTGCTGATTATCATATTATGATCAATTATTTTAAAACAGCAGAAGGCCGCTCTTTCCTCCCTCATCAAATTAACCATATTCAAGGTCATATTTCTGAGATTAATGGTTATGTCAGTGAACTTGCGCAATTCGATGTTGCTCGACCAAATACAATTTGTAGCGGAATATCAGAAACACAACTGTACAATGCCACCTCAAATCCGAATGGGACACGCTGTTCAATTCAAGAGGCTGCTGTAAATTTGTTGGGTCTCAGAAATCCAACTGAAGTTGATCCAAATACACAACAGCTTAGACAAATTTGGAGTCCTGTCGAAAACCAGCGAAATATTGGGTTTGCTAACCTACCAATTGATAATGTCGGTGTGCAATACGGGCTTCAAACCTTATTTGATGGTGTGATCAATGCTGAAAAATTTGTTTTATTAAATGAACGCCTCGGTGGAGTTGATATTGATATTAATCCAATTCCCGAACGGTTATATGCCACGGAGCAAGGTTTAAAAAATGCTTATCGAACTGGTTTAATCAATGTTGCCAATAATTTAGATCAAGTGGCGATTATTGATTGTCGTGGTCCAGATCCAGCGATCTTCCATGATGCTTACCGAGCATTCGCGATTAGAGCACGTTTAGACAAAGCACACGGACATCATAACAATCAGCTTCTTTATGGAGGTGATACCATTATGATTGGCGATCTTAAATGTTTAGAAATCAGTTTCGATGATATGAACCAATGGTTGGATCGCGTAAAAAATGATACAAGCACTTTACCTCTACCACAGAAACTCACTCGCAATAAAGTAAATCTTAACGACTCATGTATCACATTAGGAACGATTCGAAGATCTGGGTTCTGCAATAACCTTCGTGTACCGGTCTATAAAACACCGCGAATGGTAGCAGGTGATCAAATTAGTACCTACGCCAATAAATGTAAACTACAACCACTCACACGTCGTCTTTACCCCAATATTAACTTTACAGATGAGCAATGGGCTCGATTACAAAAAGTTTTTCCAGATGGTGTTTGTGATTACACCCAAGATCCTGTTGGGTTTGGTAAAACCTATCCGTGGTTAACGTATCAAAATCAAAATGGACAGAACAATGATGTCATTTACGGTGGTAAACAACTGGATGAAGATCCAAATCGCCCTGAGGAGCTTATAATGCCTCAACTTCCGAAGGGTTGGATCTCTAATTCATTTCAACTGTCTTAATACCTGAATTTTTCAATTCTGAAAAAAGCCGTGAATATTCACGGCTTTTTTTACTTCATGTTTAAGGTTTAGGTTGCAATAATCCCATCATAGGATCAGTACATGTGTGCTGCCCTGTTTCAATACGTCCAGCAAATCGACGTTCATAAGCCTGCTCTCTCTGCTGTTGGGCGATCACAACATTAAAATCATACCATCCCCAAGACTCCGTTAAATCGAGATGAAGTTCAGCCTCATTCGATTGAGTTTTGACAGTCCACATTTTTTGATTGTAGTACGCATTGTCCTTGACCATCATCTCCACGGCTTCAGTACCATCATGCCGTATTTTTAAAATTATTTTAGGTTGACAAGCTTCATAGCAAATTCGAATTTCTGGCAAATGATTTCTTTCAATTTGATGGTGAAGATTTCCTTTAAATGCTCGATGATAACCATTTGGTCCAAGTACCCAAAGATCATATTGATCATCTACTAGCTCCCAAACATCCTCAAGCTGTTTCCCTGCCTCCACCATAAAACGTCGAGGAATAGCATTTAAATCTAGTTTGTCATAGACATGGAAAACCACACCTTGTTCCCCACCATTTGCGAAAATCAGTTGAATATTTCGGGTTGCAACCTGTACGCGCGCGCTAGTATGTAATAAATAAGGTAATGCTCGAGAATGACGTATTCCAGTTTCTTGCAGAGGAAATTGTTGATTTGCTGGGACTGGAACCTTACTAAGTTGCTCTTGCGAACGACGCGTATTGTCAGCTTCTTGTTTTGTTCTTTGCCCATGGAGTGTTGGCAGAACATTAAAGTTAGGTGTCTTAAAGTCAAACGCCGACGTAAGGTCACCACAGACTGCTCTACGATAAGGGCTAATATTAGGCTCTTGCACGCCAAAACGTTGCTCAAGAAATTGAATAATTGAAGTATGATCAAAGACTTGAGAGTTGACCCATCCCCCACGACTCCACGGTGAAATGATATACATTGGAACACGTACTCCTGGACCATACACACCATGCCAGAAGTTTTCATTCTTACCATTTTTAAATTTTAATTCAGGCTGTGCTATCGAACCTGATACAGGTGGGTGATTGAAATATTCATATGATATCTCTTGTTCTGATAACGTGGTTTTACCATGAACTTTAACGATATCACCTGCTTCATTGATTTCTCTTGATGGTGCAGATGGCGATGGTACATGATCAAAGAAACCATCATTTTCATCAAAATTGACCAGTAAAACCGTCTGACTCCATAACTCTGGATCTGCCGTTAAAGTGTTTAACAGTTCTTGAATGTACCACGCGCCTTGAACAGGACTTGATGGTCCCGGATGTTCACTATACGCTGCCGGTGCGACCACCCAGCTCACCTGTGGCAATTTACCGTCTAAGATATCTTGTTTAAATTGTCCTAATAAACCGCCGTCCTTAGGCATTGTATTGGCAATCCCCTTATAGAGAGGTTGTCGTTGATCAATACGCTCATCATATTCAGGCGACAAAATATTGGCATGGCTAACTGGCTTACCAGATAATTCATTGGCTTTGCGATATTGCTTAAATCCCGACAAAGGATTATCCGTAAAATTATCGGGCATATTTTGATAAACCTTCCAACTAATCCCAGCCTGCTGTAATCGTTCAGGATACGTGGTCCAGTCGTAACCGATCATTGATGAGCCAATACTATCAAACTCATTGACTACACTCGCGACACCTGCAGCAGTTGGCCCATTGGTCCCCGTCCAAATAAATTTACGATTAGGATTAGTTCCCGCGTGCATGGCACAATGATAGGCATCACATAAAGTAAATGCTTCCGCCAGCGCAAACTGGAACTCGAGTTCTTGTTTCTTAAAATAACCCATGGATTGAGGTTGTTTATGTTCCACCCAATTGCCCATACGCCCACAATCCCAAGCGGCTTGACCATCCTTCCATGAATGAGGTGTGCCCGAAACACGTTGAGCATTGCCCAATGAACTGTCTAGGTGATAAGGCAAAATTTTATTTTTGTTGGCATCATACTGTTCCCACACCGCTCTTTTGCCACTCAATGGAATGGTGAATCGATCACCAAAACCACGTACTCCTTTGAATGTTCCAAAATAGTTATCAAAAGAACGATTTTCTTGAGTCAAAATCACCACATGTTTCACATCTTGAATAGTGCCAGTTTCCACTTTTGCATTAATTGCTAAAGCTTTTTGAATACTCAGCGGAAAACTCGCTAATGCAGATGCACCCAATAATGTCTTTGTCGAATTTAAAATAAAGTCACGACGGTTCATACAATTATCCTGTTTTTATTCTTGTTATGGTTATGGAGCACAGTGGATTTCACAGCTTGGATCTGAAGGTTGCGGTTTGGACGTTTGGTGATCATCATCTCCCCCACAAGCTGTTAACAAAATACTCGGTGTAAGGATGAGTATAAAAAAATAAGCTCGCATGTAGTTATCCTTCTCGTTTTATGCGAACTCAGTGATACGCTTTTTTCGTGACGCTGCAATTAAGCTTCAATTGCAAATCTATGAAATAAAAAAAAGCACCTCTATCAAGGTGCTTTTTTACAATCAAGGCATGCTATCAGATGCGAATTACCAACCTAGTGCTTGTTGTTGCTTTTGAATTAACTCTTGAATGCCTTTCTCAGCCATTTCAAGCATTGCGTTACATTGCGTACGCGTGAACGGTTTATCTTCCGCAGTACCTTGAATTTCAATAAACTCACCCGCCTGAGTCATCACCACATTCAAGTCTGTTTGGCAGTTTGAATCTTCTTCATAACATAAGTCGAGTAGTACTTCGTCTTGATAGATACCAACAGAAATTGCAGCCACCAAACCTTTGAGTGGATCTTGTTTGATTTTCTTTTTCTCAAGTAATGAATTCATAGCATCAATCAAGGCCACCGCAGCACCTGTAATAGACGCTGTACGTGTACCACCATCGGCTTGAATAACATCACAGTCGATTGTAATCGTGTTCTCACCCAATTTTTTCAAATCCACCATGGCACGTAGACTACGGCCGATTAAGCGTTGAATTTCTTGAGTACGTCCACTTTGTTTACCACGAGCTGCCTCACGGTCACTGCGTGTATGGGTTGAACGTGGCAACATGCCATATTCAGCAGTCACCCAACCTTGGCCTTTTCCTTTCAAGAAGCGCGGTACTGAATTATCAACACTGGCAGTACAAAGAACTTTGGTATGACCAAATTCAACTAAAACTGAACCTTCTGCATAACGTGTATAGTTTCGAGTAATTTTAACGTCACGTAACTGGTCTAATGCACGCTGGTCAATACGCATAATACGTCCTAATTTTTACTTAAAAAAAGATTGGGTACATTATAGCAGATTGATGGCATCTAACTTTGTTATAAGTCCGTGTTTTAAATCTGACAAACTTAAATTTTGAAAGAATTAAGTCATACCTAAAAGCTCATTGAGAGCAAAAGAAAAAGCGATTTAATCCAACTTCGCATAAGGTGTCTTATTTTAATTTTAGAAAATCTATAAGTCAGTTTCAAATTCCATTCTTCTTGCTGTATTCAATGCAACATCTCTATTCGTTACTTTAGATACGACATATAGAGAAGCATTGATCCCTGATGATATCCCAGCAGAAGTTATTATCTTATTTTCATCTACAAACCTAACATCTTTCATAACTGTAATTTTAGGGTATTCTGCCTCTAGACGTGAAATATCCATCCAATGAGTAGTAGCATTTAGCCCATCTAGTAGCCCTGCCTCCGCTAAGATGAATGCTCCCGTGCAAATTGAGAATGTGATATTTGACGTTTCATGTTTTAATTTTATCCAATTCAATAGATGAGTATTATATAGCTCGACTGTTTCAGCACCATATCCTCCAGGGATCACGAGAATGTCTATAGATGGACAGTTGTCTAAGAGGTAATCACTTTTTACTGCAAGACCATTTCTTGCTTTAATTTCATGTTTTTGTGCCACAGTAAACACATTAAAAAGCTTTTTATTATGATTATCTGTAGTAATAGCAAAGACTTCATAGGGCCCTGCAAAATCTAAGACCTCAACCTCATCAAATAATAAGATTCCAATATTCATTTTTTCACATCTATACTTTTAATTTTCGAAATAATAGTACTCAGAAATAAGATACTAGATCTCTTTCATAAATCAAAAAAAGATCTATCCCTTGCTGACTATTTGTACCGAATAATTTTAAATATTCATGCATAATTTGCGAATGAAATACATCGACTCAAAGAAGCTTTCTGAAACACAGTTTAAGCGATATACAGGCATCTCATGGTCAACCTTTGATTTAATGGCTGAACAGCTAAAAATGCTTGTACCTGCTAAAGGTAGACTATCTAAGTTAAGTGTAGAAGATCAAATCCTGCTGTACTTAAGTTATTGGCGTGAATATCGAACATTGTTTCATGTCGCAACGGGTTATGGTGTATCAGAGCCAACTGCTTCAAGAATCGTCCGCCACGTAGAGGATTGCCTGATCAAGTCCAATCTATTTAATTTACCCAATAGTTTGCCTGAAGGCGAAGGTATCGACTGGAATGTGGTGATCGTAGATGCCACAGAAATTCCAATACAAAGACCTAAAAAAACAGAAGAAAAGCTCTGGTGGTAAGAAGAAGGCACATACTTTTAAAGTACAAGCCATTATCCATTATAGAACACAGCAAGTTCTGAGTTTATGCACGAGTCATAGTGCTGTACATGATTTCGAGCTTTTCAAACGCAACCTGAATCAGACTCCTAAAGGTGCTTTTATTCTTGCAGATCAATGCTCCATGCCTTTCATGAATTAAACTAAATAGTGGTCCTCAAGCAAATATTCCTCTTAGTTTTCTTATAGATTGAGAAATTTTAGCTGTTTTATCATTTGGTAAAGAACATTTAGCTAAACGAACCCAAACGCTCCAGAATTGTTTCATAAAGTTTGCTTCATTATAGTGAATGCCATATTCCTCACATAATGCTTTAATTTTTGGCGCAGCTTCTGCATAGCGATTTGCAGGCATATCAGGGAATAAATGATGCTCGATTTGATGACTCAAATTACCACTCAAAATATGCAGCCATGAAGTTCCCGTAAAATTACTTGAACCTCGAATTTGACGTAAATACCATTCTGCTCTCGTTTCATATTCGGTATTATCCATCTCAAATGTTTCTGCATCTTCAGTAAAATGACCATTAAAAATCACTGCAGATGACCATAAACTTCTAATCACATTTGCAACTGCATTTCCTACGAAGACAGGAAGCGCATTTGGACCAGCGATAATCGGGAAAAAGACATAATCTTTCACCACCTGACGTCGTACTTTTTTTCTTAATTTTTCAGCATCTTTCCACACTTGTTTCCAAGATTTGGTTTTATAAACAAGCGCGTCTTCCAAGTGTAGATTTTGAACACCGACATACCATTCAAAAAACACCATCAATTGAATCGCTAATGGAATATTTAATAAAAATCTTGGTTCCCAACGTTGAGCTGCTGAGACACGAAGTAAGCCATAACCTACATCATGATCCATCCCCACAATATTGGTATAAGTGTGATGTACATAGTTATGAGTATATTTCCAGTCATCGCCTGTTGAGATAGTATCCCAATCATATGTCGCACCGTTTAAACTAGGATCATTCAACCAGTCAAATTGACCATGCATCACATTATGTCCAAGCTCCATATTCTCAACAATTTTGGACACGCCCAGTAATCCTGTACCCACCAACCAAACAGGTGGAATCCAACCACCAAACATCAGCAATGCACGTGAGCCAATCTCGCTATAGCGAACAAAGTTGCGAATCTTATAAATATACTTGGCATCTTGTTCACCCAAATCATTCATAATACTGAGTCTAATCTGCTCAACGCGTTGTCCAAACGCTTCAATTTGCTCAGCGGTCAGATGTTTAGATTTTGATTGCCATGTTGTATTAAGTGACATATTCATTATTTTTCTCCAGTCTTATACGATACCGTTAAATTACAAATTAATCACAACAGGGCTTACTGCCTGACTAATACATAATTTAATTTGTCGATTTGGCTCATGTTCAATTTCACCTGTGAGCATATTTTTAGTAGCGCCACTCACTTTGTTACAGACACATGCATTACAAATACCCATTCGGCATCCATGAGCGGGTCTTAATCCAGCCTCTTCAGCACTCACCAATAAACTTTTTTGAGCTTCAAACGATTTCTGACTACGGATAAACGTGACGGATTGTTTTTCAATTTCTTCATCTACACGGATTTGAAAAAACTCTTGTTTGAGCTGATTGCTGATCCCCGTTTCATGACAAATTTGATTTACAGCTTGCATCATCGAAGTTGCACCGCATGCATAAATCTGTGCTTGCCTAAAACTTGGCATTAACTGCTCTAACAACGCCAATGTCAGATATTGTTTATGTTGTCGTGTATTAAAATAGTGATAATTAAAATGATCATGTTTTGAAGCGAGCTGTTGTAGTTTCACGTGGAACGCATCATCTCGACAGAAATAAATTAAATCGATAGGTACAGATAATATGTTTAAAGCCTTCGTAAGCAATGCATAAATGGCGGTAATGCCACTCCCTGACGCCAACAACACAATTGGCTGTTGAGTCGGCTCAAGCGTAAACTCACCTTGCGCTTGAGAAATTTCCACGACAGAACCTATCTCCAATTGGCTTAAACAATTCGATACTACTCCTTGAGCTCGGACAGCAATCACCACATTGCCTGTCGCAGAAATTTCCACAATCGAATAACTACGTTGTAAACGCACGCCTGCAACTACGACTGTGACTAAAACACTTTGCCCTGCCTCAATCTGTTGAAAATCGAAATTGTGATTTGGACATAAATGAATTTCATAGAAATCGTGACTAAGTACCTGACGACTCACGAGCGATGCTTTGACTTTTTTCCAAGCCAAAGTGGGATGTATTTTTTCAGCGATAAAATCGACGAAATCTTCTCGAATCCATTCAGGACGATATGACAGATAACTACTCATCTCAAACGTTCCTCTTTTGTATTTCAATTTAATTGAGTGAACAAGTGTTCTAATAGTGAACATGTGTACACTATATTAATTTTAAAATTGAGTCAACACATGTTCACTGACATTCGTCGTTTAATTTTTATATTTTTTTGATAGACTCATCTCGACTTCACTTCTCAGGTTTTAAGATGTCTATACGCGATGAACGTAAACAACAAAGTCGTCAGGCTTTACTGGATGCCGCTTTGCGCTTAAGCACATCTGGCCGTTCATTTAGCAGTATTAGTCTGCGTGAAGTTGCACGTGAGGTTGGTTTGGTGCCAACAGCCTTTTATCGACATTTTCAAGATATGGATGAATTAGGCCAAGAGTTAGTGGATCAAGTCGCGTTATATTTGAAAACCGTACTTCATCAGCTCGGTCAAGGTTTAGCCCACCCTGATGCTAAAGCCGAAACTAGCATGGAACTTTTTTTTGAAGCCATCGATTTAAATACCCAACCTTGGATTTTTATGATCGCAGAGCGCTGGGGTGGCTCTGAAGTGGTAAGACGTGCGATTGCTCGTGAAATTGAGTTTCTAAATTCTGATTTGGCCAATGACCTACAAAAATTCGAAATCGTACAAAATTTTCATCATGCTGATGACCTAAAAATGTTGTCGAATATTTTAATTAATTTATGTTTCACATGGGCAATGTCTTGGATTAGCTTAGGTCGTCAATATTCAGGTATGGAGCTTGAATTACAAAAATTAGTACTCAAAAAACAGTCCATTACCCAAATACGATTAATCTTTAAAGGGATTTTGAATTGGAATACTACTGAGGCATAAAAAAAACCCGCTCAATGCGGGTTTTTTATTATTTAGCTTTGCGCTCTTTATCCAATAGATAATCAACCACTTGTAACACGCGGCCATTATCACCTTGTACGACATACTTCCCATTTACTACAACAGCTGGCACACCCGTCAATTGATATTGTTGCGCTAATTTATTTGCTTGAGAGACTTTGGCAGTAATTGCGAAAGAATTATATAAACTATTGAATTTCGCTTCTGGGATACCATACTTCGTAAAGAATTGCGCTTGTGATTTTTGGTCAAAAATCTGCTGACCTTTGTCATGGATCGCGTGGAATAAAGGCAAATGTGTACGTTTACGAACACCAAGTGCTTCAGAAACGTAGTAGCCACGTGCATTCTGTTCCCATACTTTGTTCATTGCAGCAGGTGTACGGACAAAATTCACATCTTTTGGAATTTTACGTAACCAAGATTGCATATGAGGTTCTAAAGTAAAGCAATGACCACAGCCATACCAAAAGAACTCACGTACTTCCAATTTACCAGCGACATCAACCTTTCCTGGGTTTTGCACGACCGTATAATCTTTGCCTTCAACAAAGTTCGCCATTGCACCTGTTGAAAGTGCCATCAGCACCGCAGCGGCAACGCCACTAAAAACCACCTTTTTCATTAAGTTTTTATCCTCTAAATCATTCTGATTAGCATATGGTTTCACTATAAAACAAATATGAGAAAATCGTTTTGATTCTGTGAACTTTTTTACAAGATTTATCGCTTTTTTTGGAATTAGCGATACACTAAGATCTGATATAAATTCTACCCATTAAAACGAACTTTGCTAAGGTGGCTGTAATGACTCAACTGAATGTTGACCCACAAGAAATTGCTAAATTTGAAGCACTTGCTGCAGTATGGTGGGATCAACACTCTGAGTTTCGCCCTCTCCATCAAATCAATCCATTACGATTGAATTGGATTGATGAACATGCAGGTGGTCTTAGTGGCAAAAAAGTCCTAGATGTGGGATGTGGCGGCGGTATTTTGGCTGAAAGTATGGCACGCCGTGGTGCCGATGTCCTCGGTATCGATATGGGCGCAGCACCATTAAATGTCGCACGTCTGCATGCAGAACAAGAAAACGTAACCAATATCGAATATCGTCAAATTCCAGTTGAGCAATTGGCTGAAGAACAAGCTGGTCAATACGATGTCGTAACTTGTATGGAAATGTTGGAACATGTACCAGATCCAGCGTCAATCATTCAAGCATGCCAAAAACTGGTGAAACCAAACGGTCATGTATTCTTCTCCACAATTAACCGTAATCCAAAATCATATTTATTTGCGATTATCGGTGCAGAGTATGTGTTACGTCTTTTGAAAAAAGGAACTCATGACTATCATAAATTTATTAAACCTTCTGAATTAGCGCATGATATTCGTAACGCAGGTTTAAAACTTAAAGATATGACAGGCTTACATTACAACCCATTAACTAAACATTATTGGTTAGCCCCAAATGTCGATGTGAACTATATGGTTTACACCCATAATGAGGTGAATGAATGAAGGCCGTACTTTTCGACCTAGATGGGACTTTAATTGACACTGCTGCGGATTTTATTCGTATTATTCAAGCAATGTGTCGTGAAGAAGGTCGAGAGATCGTAGATGCAGCCCTGATCCGAACTCAGGTCTCCGAGGGGGCTCGGGCGATGGTGAAATTGGTTTATCCTGAATTACAGGTTGATGATCCTATTTTCCTTGCACATCGTCAGCGCTTTCTAGATATCTATGGTGCTGATATTGCTGTGGATACAGATCTTTTTGCAGGAATGTATCCTTTAATTGAGGACTTGGAACAACGGGATATTCCATGGGGAATTGTGACAAACAAACCTCGTTGGCTGAGTGAGGCACTACTTCAAGCCTTAAACTTAACTGAACGTTGTGCCGTTCTCGTATGCCCAGAAGATGTTAAGCACACTAAACCTGACCCAGAACCAATGTATCTCGCTGCTCAACAAATTAATGTTCCAGCTGAACAATGCATTTATGTTGGTGATCATCCACGTGATATTGATGCAGGTCGAAGCGCAAATATGTACACGATTTTGGCTGCTTACGGATATTTACCATTAGAACACAAAGATGACTTAGATTCTTGGCAGGCAGATTGTATAGTGAATGATGTACAAGAATTACATCAACACTTAATCGAATTGATCGAATCTCACCAAAAAACAGCTTAATTAGAACAATGAAGGAGGTCGCACATGAAATATTCAGAATATCAACCTCGCCCAGATTTATTGAAAGATAAAGTAATTTTAATTACGGGTGCAGGTGATGGCATTGGACGCGCAGCAGCGTTGAGCTATGCTTTACATGGTGCGACCGTCGTTCTTCATGGTAGAACGCTGAACAAGTTAGAAGTGATCTATGACGAAATTGAAAGTTTAGGTGCTCCTCAACCTGCAATTTTGCCACTTCAACTTTCTACTGCAACAGCATATGATTACGAACGTCTTGTGGAAACGCTTGACCAACAATTTGGTCGTTTAGATGGGATTTTGCACAATGCTGGGATTTTAGGTGAGCGCGTTGAATTGGCCCACTACCCTGCTGAAGTGTGGGATGATGTAATGGCTGTAAATTTAAGAGCACCTTTTGTTCTTACCCAACATTTACTTCCATTATTAGAAAAATCTCAAAATGCCTCTGTTGTTTTTGCAAGCTCAGGTGTCGGTCGTGAAGCACGTGCGAAATGGGGCGCATACTCAGTTTCAAAAATTGCCATTGAAGCGGTCAGTCAAATTTTTGCAAAAGAAAATGTCTATCCAAATATTCGCTACAACTGTATTAATCCTGGTGCAACACGAACAGCTATGCGTGCTAAAGCATATCCTGATGAAGATCCGAAAGTATTGGCAACGCCTGAACAAATCATGCCAGCTTATTTATATTTAATGGGCGAAGACAGTATAGGGATGAATGGTCAGAGTATTGATGCTCAGGATTAGTTTTTTCAAAATTACATGATGAGGATCTTCAGATCCTCTTTTTTTAGATTATAGTTCCAACAAAACCCATTAAAATTTACCTTTTGATTTTGAAAGCTTAAATAAGTAAGTCTCAACAACTTTTGAACACATCCATAAACTAAGAAATTGTCTAATGGTAGTATCACTTTTCTAGCTTTAAATATCTGAAACTTTTATCACTCAATAAAAAACCCGACAATAATGTCGGGTTTTTATTTCATTCTGATCAGTCAAATAAACGATCGAAGAATGATTTCTTTTTAGGTGAAGATTTACTGTCCTCACCATCTAAAGATTCTTGTAACTCTTTTAAAAGTTCACGTTGACGTGCAGTTAAGTTGACTGGTGTTTCAATCACGATACGGCAAAGTAAATCACCTTGCATACTTGTGCGTACTGGTTTTACACCCTTGCCACGTAGACGGAACATTTTACCTGTTTGTGTTCCCTCAGGTACTTTCAAGTTCACACGACCATCAAGGGTTGGAATCTCAATTTCTTTACCCAATGCAGCATCAGCGATACTAATCGGCACATCCATATACAAGTCCGCGCCATCACGTTGGAAGATTTCATGTTCACGAACATTAACTTCTACGTATAGATCACCTGATTGACCATCACGAATCGCTTCACCTTTTCCAGTTAAACGAACGCGATCGCCATTATCTACGCCTGCAGGAATGGTAACTTCAAGTGTCTGTTGACGATCTTTAACACCTGAACCATGACAAGTGCCACAAGGATTTTTAATAATCTTACCTTGACCACGACATGTGCTACACGTTTGCTGAACTGAGAAGAAACCTTGCTGCATGCGGACTTGACCAGCTCCGTGACAAGTCTTACAAGTTTCAACATCATTCGGATTTTTAGAACCTTTACCATCACACACTTCACATGGTGCTGGCGCAGTAAAAGTAATTGTTTTCTTTACGCCACGTACAGCTTCTTCTAAGCTGAGCTCAAGCACATAACGTAAGTCTGAACCACGTCTTTGACGCTGTTGGCGACCGCCTCCACCAAACGCACCACCGAAAATGTCACCAAACTGACTAAAAATGTCTTCAGCGCTAAAACCGCCACCGAAACCACCGCCTCCGCCACCGAAGCCGCCTTCAAACGCATTATGTCCCATGCGGTCATACATGCTGCGTTTTTCACTATCAGATAAAACTTCATACGCTTCAGCAGCTTCTTTGAATTTTTCTTCTGCTTCAGCATTATCAGGGTTACGGTCTGGATGATATTTCATCGCCAACTTACGGTAGGCTTTTTTAATTTCATCATCACTAGCTGTTTTAGAAACCCCTAAAACCTCATAATAATCACGTTTAGCCATGTCTGGCGATGCTCCACAAAAAAATTTGATATGACTTCTCTGCGGAATATGTTGGGGTCATATTCCGAGATTACAAGTAAATTAAATCATTATTTTAAAAAGCGGCTTTTTTCTGGAGATATTTCACTAAGCCTTTAAGCCATGCATTTAGGAGAAATAGCCATGCAATTGTGGTAAAAATGACACCAATCACCGTACACCCTTTCACCCATAACACACTATCCCAATAGATAAAGCAGGCAGGAATAAACCAAAGAGCAGCAAATGCGGCCATCATCATAAATAGCACAACATTTCGTGCAATCCATAATGCTTGAGCATGGATCCAGACTTCAGCGTCTTGCGCTTGAGCCACTTTTTGCGCTAAAAAATAGGCGATTGCAGCACTGATACCAGTGAACAATGCAAGAAACATGAATACATAAGACATCGTAATTAATCGACGATGTCTTGTTAAATTGTCTCGCCCCATGGATGCTTTTTTATACCTCAACCGAGTGCACATTCAGTTTTTTTATGTACTCAGCCCACTGTGTTATTTTGTGTTAAAAACTAGGGACTACTATATTGAATTTTTCAATGCTTCGCACCTAGTATTCACATAAAACTACGCGGTTTTTGACTCTTTTTTTACTTTAAACCATGCCGCATAGAGTGCTGGCAAGAAGAACAGCGTTAATAATGTTGCGATAATGAGTCCACCCATAATTGCTACTGCCATTGGACCAAAGAAGATACTGCGTGAAAGCGGAATCATCGCCAACACAGCAGCCAATGCAGTCAAAATAATTGGACGGGCACGGCGTACTGTCGCTTCTAAAATCGCTTCCCATTGAGAATGACCCGCTTTGATATCTTGCTCGATCTGATCAATCAAGATAAGCGAATTACGCATAATCATTCCAGATAAAGCAATGGTACCTAGCATCGCCACAAACCCGAAAGACTTATTGAATATTAACAGGAACAATACCACGCCAATTAAACCCAAAGGCGCGGTCAAGAAAACAATAAACGAACGTGAAATACTCTTGAGCTGAATCATGAGCAAGGTAAAGACCACAGCCAAAAATAACGGCATGCCAGCATTTACTGAAGTTTGCCCACGTGCAGATTCCTCCACAGTGCCTCCCACTTCTACCAGATAACCACTTGGAAGTTCGGCACGAATTTTCTCAATAGATTCAGTTAATTCACCAACCACAGTAGCTGGTTGGAGTTTAGTCCGAATATCTGCGCGTACAGTAATCGTCGGCAAACGGTTACGATGCCAAATCAGACCATCTTCAAACTTATATTGGATATTCGCAATCTGTGCCAATGGAACTGTTGTACCTTGACTCGTCGGTACAGCGAGACTTTGTAACGATGCTACATCAACACGTTCCGCTTGATCGCCACGTAAACGAATATCAATTAACTCCCGTTTCTCACGATACTGATTAATCGCAGCACCTGTTATTGAACTATTTAAGAAATTCGCCAAATCTAAGCTAGATACGCCTAACTGACGCGCACGATCTTGATCAATTTCAAGTGAAATAATTTTACTCGGCTCACCCCAATCTAAATGAACATTGGCGGTATTTGGATTTTCACTGATTGCTTGTGACACTAATTGTGCTCGTTGGCGAACAGTATTTAAATCTTCACCAGAAACACGGTATTGAATTGGATAACCGACTGGTGGCCCATTTTCCAATAGCGATACACGTGTCCGTACTTCAGGCAATAACTTACTAATTTCTTCACTCAGATTCTTTCTAATCTCATCTCGCTCATCTAATGAGGAAGCCAAAACCACAAATTGTGCAAAACTCGCCTGAGGCAATTGTTGATCAAGTGGTAAATAGAAACGTGGAGAACCTGTACCAACATAAGCGACGTAATTATCGATCCCTTTTTGAGTCGACAAGAATTTTTCTACTTTTTTAACCGCATTTTCTGTCGCTGTTAGAGAAGCACCTTCCTCTAGTTTTAGATCCACTAATATTTCAGCACGGTTTGATGGTGGGAAAAATTGTTGTGGAACAAATTTAAACATCAAAATTGACAAGACAAATATCGCAACCGTCGCAGCAATGACGGTTTTACGATAAGTAATACATAACTCAACCCAAGATCTAAATTTTTGATACATCTTAGTTTGATATGGATCGTGATGCTCACCATGGTGTTGAACGACGGGTTGTGGCTCTGGTTGTTGACGTAATCTTGCCCATAAGCGTTGATACCACGGAGCTTTCTGATTCATTTGATTAAAATCAGGCAGTAATTTGTCACCTAAATAAGGAACAAACAGTACCGCTGCAAACCATGACACCACTAAAGCAATGGTTACAACTTGGAAGATTGAGCGAGTATATTCACCTGTGCTCGACGCAGCAGTGGCAATCGGCAAGAATCCAGCTGCAGTGATCAGCGTCCCCGTTAACATTGGAAATGCGGTCGACTTCCAAGCAAAACCTGCGGCTTTTAATCTGCTATATCCTTGTTCCATTTTAATGGCCATCATTTCAACTGCAATGATGGCGTCATCAACCAAAAGTCCAAGTGCTAAAATTAACGCGCCTAAAGAAATCTTGTGCAGTCCAACATCAAAGAAATTCATGCCTGCGAACGTCATTGCCAAGACCAAGGGAATAGAGAAAGCGACCACTAATCCTGTACGGAAACCTAAAGAGAAGAAGCTGACCAATAAGACAATAATCACGGCCTCTGCGAGCACTTTGATAAATTCGTGAATACTGCGTTGCACCGCTACAGGCTGATCTGAAACTTTTTTCAGTTCCATCCCTAAAGGTAAAGTTTGTTGTAGATCGTTGAAGGTCTTTTCTAGGTTTTTCCCTAGCGCAATGATGTCACCTCCCTTACGCATAGACACTGCAATCCCAATACCATTTTTACCCATAAAGCGCATACGCGGTTGAGCTGGCTCGCTAAAGCCACGGTAAACTTCAGCCACATCGCCCAATTGAATGGTCTTATCACCAACCAGTAATGGCATGTTCTTGAGATCTTCGACTGATTTCAATTGTCCGCTGACACGCACTTGAATACGATCTGAGCCTGTTTCAAAGAAACCTGCGCTCGCCATAGTATTTTGTTTTTGTAATGCTTCTTGAATTGCAGAAACTGGAATACCCAATTGAGCGGTTTTCGTATTTGAAATTTCTATCCAAATTTTTTGATCTTGCAAGCCGACTAAATCAACTTTCCCGACATCTTGCACACGTTGTAGTTGCAGCTGTAAGCGATCGGCATATTCCTTCATCACGGCATAATCAAAATCATCACCCGTTAAGACATAAATATTCCCAAAGGTGTCACCAAATTCATCGTTAAAGAATGGACCTTGAACACCGCTAGGAAGTTGGTGTTTGATATCTCCAATTTTTTTT
Organism: Acinetobacter sp. ANC_7654; assembly: GCF_056779855.1. Taxonomy (NCBI): domain Bacteria; kingdom Pseudomonadati; phylum Pseudomonadota; class Gammaproteobacteria; order Moraxellales; family Moraxellaceae; genus Acinetobacter; species Acinetobacter sp. ANC_7654. Next base: position 109,507 of record NZ_JBWYIR010000012.1, read on the forward strand.
CTAACCTGATACCAAACATTCGGTAATTCATGGGAACGCAGCGAATCTTTGGCAACAAAGGTCACCATTGATTCACCAGGACGAGAATAGGCTGCAATACGATCATAGAGCCCCGTACTCATTAATTCTTTTTCAATGCGATCAGTTACTTGTAATGAAACTTCTTCCGCTGTCGCACCTGGCCAATAGGTTTGAACCACCATTACTTTGAAACTAAATGGAGGATCTTCACTTTGTGATAGTTTTGAGTAGGAATAAACACCCAATATTCCCATCAAAATCATGAAATAAAGGATCAGTCCCTTATTTTTTAACGCCCATTCTGACAAGTTAAAGTTCATATTTTCGCTCCAACTTGTCCTGCTTTCACATTCACTGCACGGTTTTGACGGTCAATCGGATTAATTTTTTGTTTATCTCGCAGTAAGTGTACACCGCCAACCACGACCCAATCAGAAGCTTTTAAACCTTGAGTCACAGGTACCGTATCACGACCATAAGCACCTATTTGAACATTCACCTTACGGATACTGTGATCTGGATTCACAACCCAAACATAAGGCTGATCTTCTGTTGCAGATACACTGGTCAAAGGAACATTAATCACATTTGAACTGGTATTTGAAAAAAATACTCGCGCACTTTGTCCAAGTTGAATTGCTGAACGCCCTTCAGTCAAAGCAACTTTGACACTAAATGTTCTAGATTGGTCGGCAGCAGGTGAAATTTCACGCACATATGCGGCGAAACGCTCCTCTGGTTTTGACCATAGCGTAACCCAAGCTTTTTGACCTGTTTTAATTTCTGATACTGCTTGTTCTGGCACACCAATCACCACTTCACGATCACCATCTATCGCCAGTTGATATGCTGCCTGCCCTGCTGCGATCACTTGACCAACTTCAATACTACGCTCAGTGATGACGCCATTTTTATTGGCAATAAGTTGGTTATATCCCGTCTGATTACTACTCACTGCATAATTTGATTGTGCTTGTTTTAAATTGGACATAGCCGATTTATATTGATTTTCTACGGCATCATATTGCGAACGACTCACCGCATTAATAGGTAATAACTGCTTAAAGCGTTTGTATTCTTCTTCGGCAATTTTGGCTGCAGATTGCGCGCTTTCTAACTGAGCTTTTGAAGCATTTAACTGCAGTTGAGCATCTTTCACATCTAATTTTGCTAAGACTTGCCCGACTTTGACTCGATCCCCAACATCAACATAGCGTTCAGTAATTTGTCCTCCAACACGGAAAGCCAATGCCGTTTGCTGTCTCGCCTGAACTTCTCCTGCATAACTTTTCAGTTCATCTTGGGAAGTATTCGGCTGGGCAACCATCACAAATGGAATTTGTTCCTCTGTGGGTTTATCCTTACTACACGCGGTGAGTATCACGCTACAAATGAGCATTAGACTGTATGTGGCAAATTTTTGAGGACTCATGTGCACTGCTCTTATGTCAATTTTTAGGCAAATCAAATTAAGGATATTAATTTGATTATTTTTTAATTAATATACCGCATGGTACAGTAATTAAAAATCATTTTTCAAGGTATGACCTAAACTGTTTTTTTTGGATTTTTTTGTGCAAATGAATATTGGACGTCCTAAGGATTTAGTTAAAAAGAAACAAATATTAGAGGCAGCTAAACGTTTGTTTCTAAAACAGGGCTTTCATGGTTCAAGCATGAATCAAATTGCCAAAGAAGCTGGCGTGACTAAACTGACGGTGTATAACCATTTTCAAGATAAAGAATCGTTATTTACCTATGCAATTGCAGAAACGTGCGAAGAATCAATCAATGCTCGGCGAATCCAATTACACCCTGAATCCAATTTTTTAGAAGACTTCTATCAGGTATGTAGTTTAGCGCTGCAAATTGTCAATCTTCCTGAAGCCATTAAGCTTGAGCATTTATTATTAGAATTGGCAGCAGAACAAAATCCTTTGGCTGAACCTTTTTATAATGCATCTCATAAGCGGTTATTTGTGGTTTGGACTGATTTTTTTGCTCAAGCGATTGAGTACGGATTTATCCAGAAAGATGATGCTGAAAAGCAAACACATTTGCTCCTTTCTTTACTCTTAGGGCATCGACATCATGAAGTATTGTTAGGTGTTCGTCAGGTTCCCAGTGAAGCAGAATGTGATGAAATTATTCATCAAGCCATCGAATTATTTATGCTGAAATACAAAAAATAGCTCTCTCCATTCTTAAATGGCGTATTTTTCACCTAATTTTCTTTAAATTATTTTGCAATCGCTTGGCATGTCATGAATAAGCGGTATAGTCAAAAGAACAAGAAAAGGAGAAAAAAATGATTCAACAAATTGATGCTCCATTACGTGAAGACGTACGCTTACTCGGTAATCTTTTAGGAGAGACTTTAAAAGAACAAGCTGGACAAGATTTGTTTAATCAAGTTGAACAAATTCGTGCACTCGCGAAAGGTGCACGTGATGGTGATAGCGAAGCTGAAAAACAATTAGAAAGTTTATTTTTAAGTTTAAAAGATGATGAGATTCTTCCACTGACACGCGCTTTTTCACATTTTCTGAACTTTGCCAATATTGCAGAACAATATCATGTGGTACGTAGCCGTCGCCAAAATGAGTTTGATAAAAACGGCGCTGCAGCGAATGTCCTTATTCCCCTTTTTGAAAAATTTCAACAACAGCTGATTTCAGCGGAAACCCTTTATCAACAAATTTGTGAGCTAAATATTGAGCTTGTACTCACCGCACATCCTACGGAAGTTAGTCGTCGCACCTTGATCCAAAAATATGATGGGATCAACGAGTGTTTATCTAAGTTTGATCAGCAAAAGCTGACCCCCAAACAGCGCGCTCAAGTTCTTTCTGAATTAAAACAATTGGTTTGTTCAGCATGGCAAACCGATGAAATTCGCCAACATCGTCCAACCCCAATTGATGAAGCAAAATGGGGTTTTACTACCATTGAGCAAACTTTATGGAACGCTATTCCTAAGTTTGTCCGTGAATTGAATCAATTGGTTCAAGAGCATTGTTCTCAAGCTTTACCTTTAGATATTGCACCTGTGCGGTTTGCATCTTGGATGGGTGGTGACCGAGATGGAAACCCAAATGTCACACACAAAGTGACTCAAGAAGTTTTATGGTTATCTCGATGGAAAGCCGCGGATCTCTACCTCCGAGATATTGAAGATTTACGTTGGGAGCTTTCTGTTCAGGCGTGCAGTGATGAACTAAAGACTGCCTTAGGTCAGCCTCATCCAGAGCCTTATCGTGAATATTTAAGAACAACACGTGAACGCTTAAAAATTACAAGAGAATGGCTCACTGCAAAATTACAAGGTCAACATTCTGATGTGGATCGTAGCCAGATTATTCATCACAAAGATGAGTTATTGCAGCCATTATTGTTATGTTATCGCTCATTAGTCGATTCAAACCTTTCCGGTATCGCTCAAGGAAAGTTACTCGATTTTATTTATCGCGTGAATTGTTTCGGTATTGAGTTATTAAAACTAGATATTCGCCAAGAGTCAGGTCGTCATCGTCAAGCAATTTCAGCGATTACTGAGTATCTTGGACTTGGCAATTTTGAGACATGGACTGAACAAGCCCGTCAAAACTTCTTATTACAAGAACTGCAAAGCAAACGCCCTTTACTTCCTAAACATCTTAATGAATCTGCTCAAAGTCTTATTGAGCATCCTGATGTTCAAGAAGTATTCGCTACCATGCGAACTTTGGCAGAACAACCTGCTGAAAGTCTAGGTGCTTATATTATTTCAATGGCGGAATATCCAAGTGACGTTTTGGCGGTTCTATTACTCCAAAAAGAAGCAGGTATTAAGCAACCTCTGCGTGTAGTTCCATTATTTGAAACGTTAAAAGATTTAGATGGCGCAGCTTCGACCATGAATACTTTATTCAGTATGCATTGGTACAAACAACATATTCAAAACAAGCACGAGGTCATGATTGGTTACTCTGACTCAGCAAAAGATGCAGGTTTCATGTCTGCGAATTGGGCTCAGTACCGTGCACAAGAAGAGTTAACAGCTATTGCCAAACAACATGGTATACAACTCACTTTGTTCCATGGTCGTGGTGGCTCAATTAGTCGTGGTGGTGCTCCAACCCAACAAGCACTATTTTCACAACCACCTGGCTCAATCTCAGGTGCAATCCGTGTGACCGAACAAGGCGAAATGATCCGATTCAAATTTGGATTAGAAGAAATCGCACTGCAAAATTTAGAAATTTATACCGCAGCTACCCTAGAAGCGACTTTACTCCCACCACCAGAACCCAAGGCAGCATGGCGCGATTTGATGCACAAGATGACGGAACTCTCTGTGAATGTTTACCGTCAAACAGTCCGCGAAAACCCTCATTTTGTCCAATACTTAAGAACCGTGACACCAGAGCTTGAATTACAGATGCTACCTTTGGGTTCAAGACCAGCGAAACGAAAAATCAGCGGTGGTATTGAATCCTTACGTGCAATTCCATGGGTATTTGCATGGACTCAAATTCGATTAATGCTTCCAGCATGGTTAGGTACTGGTGCAGCCATCAATCAAGTCATTTCAGAAGGTCACAAAGCTGAGCTAGATGAAATGTTAGAACAATGGCCTTATTTCCAAACTTTAATTGATATGTTGGAGATGGTGCTATCTAAATCAGATAGCAATGTCGCATTGTATTATGAATCTCATCTCACCCAAGATGAAAATCTTAAAGTATTGGGTGCGGAACTACGCCAACGCTTACATGACGCAGTACAAACTTTATTGGCAATGAAAGGTGAATCTAAATTACTCAGTTCTAATGAGGTTCTTGATCAAGCCATGAAGATTCGTAAACCCTATCTTCTTCCATTACACCTGTTACAAGCAGAACTCATGAAAAGACGTCGCGAATATTTAGCTGAACGAACTGTCGAACAAACTGAGGTTGACCATGCATTAATGGTAAGTATCGCAGGTATTGCTGCTGGATTACGTAATACGGGTTGATTTCACGACTGTCTATGCTCAAGTACCTTTATGGGCTTGAGCAATTTAGAGACTTTATTCTAATTTTCAGTAATGACAACAAAGCACCTATAAATTTTTTACTCAATATGGATATAGATTTTTTTGATATAGCTGAATTGCAATAGGCTGATTTTACTTTATTTTTAAAACATATTTTTTTTACCAATGGGTAAAAATTCAATAAAAGTCAGACTATTAGTTTTAATAATTTTTCAAGAAACAGATGATTTCTCGTAAAACAGGCGTATGATGTGCACAATTTAACTATTGAGTGCTCACTTTATGACCAGTTGGTTTCCTAAATGGCGTCCCTTCACGGATGATATTGATACGCGTCCTGTTGGCACGACCGAATATTTACCTCCTGCGCAAAGTGTAGTTCTTGGCATTCAACATGCTTTTGCCATGTTTGGTGCGACAGTTTTAGCACCATTATTAATGGGTTTTGATCCTAATCTTGCTATATTAATGTCAGGTATTTGTACCCTGTTATTTTTCCTCATCACTGGCGGTCGAGTGCCCAGTTATTTAGGCTCAAGCTTTGCTTTTATTGGTGTAGTCATCACGGCAACGGGCTATGCCGGTGCTGGAGCAAATGCGAATATTGCATTAGCTGCTGGGGGAATTATTGCCTGTGGTGTACTTTATGCCTTAATTGGTTTTCTGGTGATGGCAACAGGTACTCGATGGATTGAAAAGCTCATGCCTCCTGTCGTAACAGGTTCTGTGGTCATGATCATCGGTCTGCATCTTGCACCGGTAACGGTAAAAAGTGTCGCGGGTAATCCATTTAATATGTGGATGGCATTGATTACTGTCATGTGTATGGCTTCAATTGCAGTATTCACCAAAGGGATGCTACAACGCCTACTTTTACTTGTAGGTTTGGTGCTGTCTTATATCGTATATTTTGTTATTACGAATATCATGGGTTACGGTACTCCAATTAACTTCGCGCCGATTACACAAGCTGCATGGTTTGGTCTTCCTAACTTTCATGCTCCTGAGTTCAGTACGAACGCGATGCTCATCATTGCTCCTGTAGCTTTGATTTTAGTGGCTGAAAACTTAGGTCACATCAAAGCTGTCTCTGCCATGACTGGTGAAAATCTAGACTCACATATTGGAAAAGCGTTTGTAGCCGATGGTGTTGCAACATCATTAGCCGGTGGTGTAGGTGCTCCAGGCATGACCACTTATGGTGAAAATATTGGCGTGATGGCTGTGACACGTGTCTATTCCACGATTATTTTTGCCATCGCAGGTGTATTCGCAATTTTCCTTGGCTTATCACCAAAATTTGGTGCAATTATTCAAACCATTCCAACTGCGATTCTTGCCGGTGCATCAATTGTGGTGTTTGGTTTAATTACCATCGCTGGTGCTAAAATTTGGATCGAACATCGTGTCGATTTCTCTAAAAATAAAAACCTCATGATTGCTGCGATCACGCTGATCTTAGGTACTGGTGACTTTGCGCTTCAATTTGGTAGCTTCAATTTAGGTGGTATTGGAACGGCTACCTTTGCTGCATTATTCCTGAATTGGTTCTTTAGCTTAGGTGGAAAGTCTAACTAAAAATCTATCGCATATAAAAAAAGAGAGCTTAATGCTCTCTTTTTTAATTTTTTATTCTAATTAAGTATTTTAAGATTTTTTTCAATCGGTTGAGGTCGACCAAAATAATAGCCTTGAAACGTATTACAGCCATTTTCTTTCAGAACTTGGAACTGCTCTTCAGTTTCTACACCCTCTGCCACCACATTCAGATCGAGAATCTGTGCTAAATCAATAATCGTTTTCACAATAGCAATATCGCGTGGATTACCGACAATATTTTCTACAAATGAACGATCAATTTTGAGTTGATCCAGTGGAAGCATTTTGAGGTAATTCAATGAAGAATATCCTGTTCCAAAATCATCCATAGAGAATCTTAATCCACGCTCGATGAGCTTTTTCATTTTCTCAATTGAGTTATGCATATCGGTATAGAACATACTTTCAGTGAGTTCTAAACGTAATAATGTTGGATCAATTCCTGCTTCATCAATAATCCGAAGCACATTTTTATCAAAGTCAGTCTTACGGAATTGTTCGACACTAATATTGACTGAAATCGTCCAGTTTGAAGATTCTGGGTATTGGCTCCAATCTTTTAACTGTTGGCATGCTAATACTAATACACGATTACCAACATCATGTATGAGATCAGTTTTCTCCACTTCTTCAATAAATCGACCTGGTAAAATCAAACCGTGTTCAGGATGACTCCAACGTAGCAAGGCCTCATACCCAATCACTTCCTCTTCACGATTTACTAAAATCTGATAATAAAGTTGGAACTCATCTCGTAATAAAGCTAATCTTAAATCATTTAATAAAGCAGCTTTAGCAATAACACTTTGTTCCATTTCAGGATCAAAAACACATATGCAGTTTTTACCATTTTCTTTAGCTTGATACAGCGCCATGTCGGCGTACTTAAGCAACTCATTTTTTGGCAATTTTGAATTACGGAAAATAAAAATTCCGATACTAGAGCTAGTATGGATTTTATTATCCTTTAATACGAAAGGCTCATTTAATGCAGCACGAACTTTATCAGCGATTTGCATCACTGCTTGATTAGCAATCGTTTCATCTGGATTTAAATCTGAAAGAATAATTAAAAACTCGTCTCCACCAAGACGGACAATTGCATTCTGCTGTGCCACACACTCCATAAGACGCACCGAGACCATTTTGAGTAGGTCATCTCCACGATCGTGTCCTAACGTGTCATTAATATTTTTGAAGTTATCCAAATCCAACATCATGAGTGCACTATGTGTACCATTTTGTTTACATGATTCAATCACCGCCAACATGCGTTCTTGCATAAAACGGCGGTTAGGCAATCCCGTTAATTCATCATGTAATGCCATATAACGTGCATGGTCTTCGGAATTTTTTAGCTGTGTGATATCAGTTCGAATGGAGATATAGTTTTGTAAAACGCCATTATTATCTTTAAGCGGCACAATCGTGGTTTCAACCCAATATAAAGAACCATTTTTAGCTCGGTTACAAATTTCGCCTTTCCAAATTTCTCCACTCGAAATGGCTTTCCACATATATTTAAAAAAACTTCTCGGGTGATAGCCTGAATTAATAATTTTATGTGTTGATCCGACCAGTTCTTCATAAGAATACTGTGAGATATTACAAAACTTCTCATTGACATGAGTAATGACGCCACGTGCATCTGTTATGGCTACAATTGAATGTGCATCAATGGCTACTTTATAGTTTTCAAGATCCTTGACTATTTTTTCTAATTGTAACTGGGTATCCATAGCGCCTTCGACCGTCAGTCTAAAAAGTGATGTATCCAAATGTTAACTTAATATTATTTTTTGTAACACTAAGCTTTGTTGAACTAGTTCACAAATCGGCTATATATTTTGTAAATTTCAATGAATAAAAGAGGAAACTAAGTTCCTCATTCTTATTAACAATTCCGACTGTTATGGTCGTATTTCTTTTAACTCTCTTTGAATAAAGTGTTGAATCATCTCTCGATATATTTTTTCCATCAGTAATGGATCCACACCATTCTTTGTAGCCAATTCACGTATTTTTTCAATCACTATTTCAACACGTTCAGGTGACTGTACATCTTGTATAGTTCTTTTAAAACGAACTGCCTGATCTACATAATATTGGCGTAAACCAATTAATTCTGTTATGGCTTGATCAATTGAATCTATTTGTGCTCGAGCTTGCTGAAGGGTTTCGCATTTTTCTTTATTGATTTTCAATTGATTCGGTATCCCTGTGTTCAGATTCATTTTCACTTTTGTACTTTTGTTCTAACACATTACTGAAAATACTTTCAATCATCCATACACGATATAAGCTATTAAACACATAACTCTTTCCATCGATACGAAGCTCAAGCACTGGTAAATCAGGTTGTGATTTTATCTCACAGAGTAATTGATTTTCTTCCAGCTTTTGACTGATCGACTCTTCAGTGAGCGTCGTGATATTCAAGCTCTGTTTTAAGGCTTGAATATGAGGTCGATACGATAGATCTTTACCTTTACTCCATACAGCCTGCAAGATTTCATACATTGCATCAAGACGTTGATCCTCAGGCACACTGTAAAACAATCGTGCTATTTCATATGTCGCCTGCTGAGTCGGTCGGCAAAACGGCGTAAATTTTACTTCTGTTCGTTTAGATAAACGCGTTGCCAAACTCCAATCAAATAAATCTCGTCCCTGATATTGCAATGGATAAACGGTAAGTTGGATATCGTAATAATCGGCAAGTTCCTCTTTAATATAAGCTAATAATAACCAAGAGATCGGATCTTCTAATGCAATATAGAGGTCTAACTCAGGATTCATCGCCTGAATCTCAGATAATTCTTCAGCATCATTCATTAGGTGTTCCCGCCACTCAATATGATTGATGAGAAAAATAGGATTACCGGTCAAGAGTCTTTGTTGTTTTAAACGGCGGGTCAATCTTAATAAATCATCTACCGCATGATACCGACGATTACCGAGCTCAAAAAAACTTGCTAAAACTGGCGTGTGATCAAAAGTTCGCTCAGCGATTTGTTGTTCTTTTCGATGTCGACTAGCCATGACATACAAAGTACGTAATTTTCCATACTGCTGTTGCCACAACATATGGAAGACATCTTCCAATAAATAGAGAAAATTTTCACCTGTTAATGGGGTATTTCGTAAAATCGTTTCTGCCTGTTGAATCGCTTCAGCACTTGGTATTTCAGGCTTTTCATTATCGAATCCGAAACGATGCTGGTACGCTAAAATTTGGGCATCACGTAGACTGTAATCTTGCCACTCTTCAGGACTCATATCATTTGGAGCTTCAGCAGCAGTATCTGAGATAACAATTTTTAAAGGCTTAATTTCATCTTTTAAAATGTCATTTAATTGTGCCAATTGCTGGACTGCAAGATAACTATACACATCATCTAAACGAAGATAGATCGTTAAACCCTGCTCAGTTGACAAGACCTCTTGACGATTTGGTTTCTGATAAAACCAACTCGATCGTAGCGGATCAAACCAACGGCGTAACAATGACATGAGATGTGCCTCAGATGATTTTACTGGTAAATTATGTGCTCAAAGTATCGAATTCATCGCTTTTTTTAAAACTAAAAAAGTTTGAACGCGAGCAAAACTTATATCAAGACAAAGAGAATTGATCAATATTTATGACCTTTCTATCAAATATTGTCATTAATGTAATTGACGCTTTCAGATGAAATTCAAACTTTTAGTGATTAAAAAAGCATCCCGAAGGATGCTTTTTAATCATGATTGATCTAGTTTATAAGCAGATTAGATATCACGTACCGCACCTTTTGCAGCACTTGTTGCATGCATTGCATACGCTTTCAGTGCTTTAGATACTTTACGTGGACGCTCTTTCGCAGGCTTCCAACCTTTAGCTTCTTGTACTTCACGGCGCGCAGCCAATACATCATCAGCAACTGCTAAGTGAATCGTACGGTTTGGAATATCAATTTCGATACGGTCGCCATCTTCAACTAAAGCAATTGCACCGCCTTCAGCCGCTTCTGGAGACACGTGACCAATTGAAAGACCTGATGAACCACCCGAGAAACGACCATCAGTCACAAGCGCACAGTCTTTACCTAAGCCTTTTGATTTTAAGTAGCTTGTTGGATACAGCATTTCTTGCATACCCGGACCACCTTGTGGACCTTCGTAACGAATCAGAACCACGTCACCTGCTACGATTTTGCCGCCTAAGATTGCTTCTACTGCATCATCTTGGCTTTCAAATACGCGTGCTGTACCGTTGAATTTCAGAATCGAGTCATCTACACCAGCCGTTTTTACGATACAACCATCAAGTGCGATGTTACCGTAAAGGACTGCTAAACCGCCGTCTTTAGAGAAAGCATGTTCTGCATTACGAATCACGCCATTTTCACGGTCGCCATCAAGACGTGTGTAGTAACGGTCTTGTGAGAATGCTGTTTGTGTTGGTACACCGCCCGGTGCTGATTTATAGAAGTTATATACCTCTTCATTTTCAGTACGAATAATGTCCCACTTATCTAAAGCGTCTTTTAATGTTTTTTCGTGTACGGTTGGTACAGAAGTATCTAACAAACCTGCACGGTCTAGTTCGCCAAGGATCGACATGATACCGCCTGCACGGTGGACATCTTCCATGTGAACATTTTTAACCGCAGGTGCAACTTTACACAGTACAGGCACTTTACGTGATAAACGATCGATATCGTCCATTGTAAAATCAACTTCTGCTTCATGCGCAGCCGCTAATAAGTGAAGTACTGTATTGGTAGAACCACCCATCGCGATATCTAAAGTCATGGCATTTTCATAAGCAGCTTTAGGGGCAATGTTGCGTGGTAATACGCTGTAATCATTTTGTTCGTAATGGCGTTTTGTGATTTCAACAATCAACTGACCCGCACGCTCAAATAGTTTTTTACGGTTGGCATGCGTTGCAAGTGTTGAACCATTACCCGGTAATGATAAACCTAATGCTTCTGTCAAACAATTCATTGAGTTTGCAGTAAACATCCCTGAACATGAACCACAAGTTGGACATGCAGAACGTTCGTATGCTTTTACTTCTTCATCTGTGTAGTTGTCATCTGCAGCAACAATCATGGCATCCACAAGGTCAATCGCTTGTTCACCACCACGAATTTGGACTTTACCAGCTTCCATCGGGCCGCCTGAAACAAACACCACAGGAATGTTTAAGCGCATTGCCGCCATCAACATCCCTGGTGTGATTTTGTCACAGTTCGAGATACACACCATTGCATCTGCACAGTGTGCATTGACCATGTATTCGACTGAGTCAGCAATCAAGTCACGCGATGGTAATGAATACAACATTCCGTCGTGACCCATTGCAATACCGTCGTCTACTGCGATTGTATTAAATTCTTTAGCTACACCACCCGCTTGTTCAATCTGACGTGCAACAAGCTGACCTAAGTCTTTAAGATGCACATGACCCGGTACGAATTGTGTGAATGAGTTGACTACTGCAATAATTGGTTTGCCAAAATCTTCGTCTTTCATTCCAGTTGCACGCCATAAGCCACGTGCACCCGCCATATTTCTTCCGTGTGTTGATGTTTTCGAACGATAGTCAGGCATTTTTATTTCCAACTTAAGCTGAGCTCGATGAATATGTATTCAATCTGGCTAAATGATACTGAAATATAAGGCTAAATCAGTTGAACCTTACTTCTATTATGACAGCTTTCTGATTAACAGTTAACCATTGCTTGCAATTGTTCGTATAGGTCTGATTTGCCCTCAACGATCTAAATCGATGTAAGAGATGTGATCTACTATAAACCCTTATCTGAAATCGTAATACAAAACTTTCATGAATCTTTTTTTAAAAATACATAAATTTTATTAATCACACCTTAAGCACAAAATGCACATGAAAACGTTTCAAATTACGACCTTATTTGGGCGAAAATCGCTTTTGGCATATAATGTTCTTTATATTGTTTTGGAAGTGTCTGAGTGAAAATCATCTTTGCGGGAACCCCTGAATTTGCAGCGAGTGCATTAGCAGCTTTGCTAAAGACTTCTCATGAAATTGTTGCTGTGTATACGCAGCCAGACCGTAAAGCAGGACGTGGACAAAAACTGACAGCGTCAGCGGTAAAGCAATTGGCGCTTGAGCACAATATTCCTGTTTACCAACCTTTACATTTTAAATCGTCGACTGAGGAAGGTTTGGCTGCTCAAGCTGAACTCAAGTCTTTCAATGCTGATGTGATGGTGGTCGCAGCATACGGTTTAATCTTGCCTCAAGTCGTTTTGGATACACCTAAATACGGCTGCTTGAATATTCATGGTTCCTTATTGCCTCGCTGGCGAGGTGCAGCCCCTATTCAACGTGCTATCGCGACAGGTGATACTGAAACAGGTATTACGATCATGAAAATGGCAGCTGGTCTAGACACTGGTGACATGATGTTTAAAACGATGTGTCCTATTACGGCTGAAGATACTTCCGCAACCTTACATGATAAACTGGCTCAACAAGGGGCTGAAGCCACTCTCGCTGTTTTAGAAAGTGAAGACACTTTAAAGCATTATTTAGATACACGTGAAGTTCAAGATGAATCACTTACAGTGTATGCTCATAAACTGTCGAAGGCTGAAGCTCAAATTAACTGGGCAAATGATGCTGTGACGATTGATCGTAATATCCGTGCTTTCAATCCTTGGCCCGTAGCTTTCACACCTATTGATGAATCCAACAATTTACGCATTTGGAATTCGAAACTTTCTCCACTCACTCCATCAACTCAACAAATCGGTGAAATCATCGCTGTCGATCAGGATGGTGTTCACGTTGTGTGTGGTGATCATCAAGTGATTTGCCTCACTCAACTTCAGTGGCCAGGCGGTAAAGCGCTCAATGCTGCACAAATTCTACAAAGTCAAAAATTGCAGCCAGGACAGATCTTCGCATGAGCCAACAATCTTCTCATTTAAATTTACGCGGACATGTGATTAAAACATTACTGGCCGTTCAGAATGGGCAATCCCTCACCTCTGTTCTTTCCCAACATCTTTCATTGGTTGGTGAGCGTGATCGGGCCTTATTTCATGAATTGACTTTAGGCACTTTACGCCAATGGCATGCACTTAAAGCAATTACTCTCCCTCTTCTGACTAAACCGCTCAACAATGAAACCGTTGAAAGCTGCCTATATTTAGGTTTATATCAACTGCTTTGCACGCGTATTCCAGCACATGCGGCTATCTCAGAAACGGTAACAGCCACCAAACAACTTGGTTTTGAAGCTTTAAGTGGCGTCGTGAATGCGATTCTACGTCGTGTTTCACGTGAAACTGAAGAATTCGGCGAAGCATTAGACCAAGCCCATGGTTTACCTAGTTGGCTATTTAAACGCTTGAAAAAAGATTGGCCAGAGCATCTTCAAATGCTTTCAGCTGAGCTTAAACTGGCTGCGCCTTTGACACTACGTGTAAATGAACGACAAGTAAGCCGTGAGGAATATTTAGATATTCTTGATGAAGAAGGGATTGATGCTCATCCATGTGAATGGTCCGATGTAGGCATTATCTTAGATCAATCCGTGCATATTCCTCACCTCCCTGGCTTTGAAGAAGGTGGTTTTTCTGTTCAGGATGAACATGCTCAACTTTGCGCGACCTTGTTGCCGAATCTTGATGATAAGATCGTAATTGATGCATGTGCGGCTCCAGGTGGAAAAACAGCACATATTTTAGAGTGTTATCGTCCTAAAAAGCTGTATGCGATCGATCACGACACAAAGCGTTTAAGCCGCGTAAGTGAAAACTTAGAGCGTCTTGCACTTAATCAGTATGCTCCAGTGGAAATACTCACTGCTGATGCTACGGTATGGTCTGCACCTGAACAGGCTGACTGTATTATTCTTGATGCACCGTGTTCTGCTATTGGAGTTGTACGACGTCATCCAGATATTCGTTTACTTCGCCAATCTACCGATATTCAACAAACGGTTGAACTTCAAAAACAAATTCTGAATCACATGTGGCTACAACTCAAAGTTGGCGGATCAATGCTTTATATTACCTGCTCGATTTTGAAAGCTGAAAATGAACACCAAATGATTGATTTCTTCAACACGCATGCAGATGCTCAAGAAATCAAATTAAATGTAAATTGGGGAATTGAACAAATCCACGGCCGTCAGTTATTGCCACAACAAGGTCATGGTGATGGATTCTATTATTGTTTAATTCAAAAGATTTAATGCTATTTTTTAAGATAGTTTATTTCTAATTTACCGACATATAAAAAAGCCATGACTCGTGTCATGGCTTTTTTAATATTGATCTGAAGTAGTTTAATCTTCAAGCTCATCTGGGTTTTTTGCCAAATGAATCATGGCTAAAATAAGACCACCCCATAACAGCACTGTTGAGATAATAAGCATCATTAAAGCAGAAGTATTCATCTTATTTCTCCTCAGGTCCATTGTCTTTTAGACGACTAAAAACAACCGCACAGAATACAAAGATTGCAACTACACCGCCACCAATTGGCAATAGAATCTCAATTGGATAACCGCCATAACCTTCAGTAAATATTGACTTCAAGGTCATCAATAGCGCAGCTAACAATGAGATTGGCGTAACTACAGTCAACATGAAGTTCCAACCAGCACCTAGCTTAATACTAGCATATTGATTTACATGCTCTTGAAGTTGCTTTAACAACGGTCGACGGAACCATGACACCAATACGATTGATAATAAGCCACCCGCGACAATACCAATATTATTGGCAAAGTAATCGATAATATCGACAAACGTAATCGCGCTGTGAGTTGAGAACAATAAAGTTGAAACAATTGCTGAACCACCTGCAATAATTGTCACAGCCTTCTTACGAGACCATCCTAACTTGTCTTGGAAACCTGCGATTGGAACTTGAAGAATACTGACCATGGATGTAATCCCTGCAACTGTTAAAGATGCAAAGAACAAGAAGCCAAATAAGTCTCCGCCAGCCCCCATGCTTGAAATGATTTTAGGGAAAGCGATAAAAGCTAAACCAATACCACCAGATACAACATCGTCAACTGAAGCACCCGCACTGTAGGCCATGAAACCTAATGCTGCAAATACCCCAATACCAGCTAAAATTTCAAAAGATGAATTTGCAAGAGCAACGACTAGTCCAGAACCAGTTAAATTCGTTTTTTTCTTCAAATACGAAGCGTAGGTCAACATAATCCCGAAACCAACGGATAACGAGAAAAAGATATGGCCAAATGCAGCTAACCACACTTTATAGTTGCCCATTGCTTCCCAGTTTGGTGTAAAGAATGCATTTAAACCTTGGACAGCACCTGGTAAACGAATAGCTTGAATCACGAGAATCGTAAATAAAACCACCAATAATGGCATAAAGATCTTATTCGACAATTCCACGCCTTTCTTCACCCCACCATACAGGATGAACATAACGATCGCCCAAACGACAACCAAACCTATAAATAAGGTCGGAACAAATCCAAATGCTAAGCCTTCGCCATTCTGAAGATAGGTGGTGAAAAAGAATTTTTCTGTATCACTTCCCCACTGTTGACCAAATGAGTAGAACATATAACTACCCGCCCATGACAATACACTGGCATAGTAAATACCAATAATTAATGTCACAGCGACTTGCCACCAACCCAATGATTCACCATTCATCAACTTCTTGTAAGCTGTAGGTGGGGCCTTACGGTATTTATGTCCAACTGCATAATCTAAAAATAAAAGTGGAAGACCGGCAGCAAAAATTGCAACCAGATAAGGGATTAAAAATGCCCCACCACCATTTTCATATGCGACATAGGGAAAACGCCAAATATTGCCTAAACCTACTGCAGAACCAATAGCTGCAATAATAAAACCTGATCTGGCGCTCCAATTTTCACGTGAAGCTGTCATATAGTACCTAATCCGTAAATGGGTACACGCTTACTGCTATTGTTGATGTTATCTCGCAAGTAATTGCATACCATTAAAATTTTGTTGTTTGAATCAGAAACGGCCTTTTGAGCATTTTTTTCGAATTACAAACCACCCCTTATTTAATATTCTTGGTTAAAGAAAGATGAAATAAAGGATGTTTAATGAATCAACAATAGCGCTTTTAATCAGATTTTTCTGTAATTAATTCAGGAAAAAACTGTGTTTCATCATTTTTTTATTCTTATTGATTAATTTTTAACTCAATATGTTTATTTTTAAATCACAGCGTTAATCTAAACTAAATAATTTAAAAGGAGCGTTATGCTCCTTTTAACATAAATAATAATTTATCCTTGTTTAATCACAAGCAATCGCTCTTCTTGCATATCTCGAATTGCTGATTGAATCCCTTCTCGACCTAGACCCGAATCTTTAACGCCACCATAAGGCATATTATCTACACGGAATGATGGAATATCATTAATGATGACACCACCTACATGTAAATGATTCCACGCATACATCATTTTATTCAGACTTTGTGTATAAACGCCAGCTTGTAGACCAAATCGGCTTTGATTAATTGTAGCAATGCCTTTTTCAAAATCTTTGTACTTCTCTAGAATAGCAACGGGTCCAAAAGCTTCATCTTTATAAATTTCTAAAGACGCATCAACATTTTCTAACAATATTGGATCAAATAAAGCCCCTTTAACCTGACCTTCAACTAAAACTTTGGCACCCTTCTTTACAGCTTTATCAACCCATTTTTTAAGCCTTTTAGCTTCTGCCTCCTTGATCATAGGGCCACATAAGGTCGAGTCTGAATTCGGATCGCTCGCTTTGATTTTTTTTATTTTGGAAATTAATTTCTTCTTTAAATCCGTATAAATATTTTCATGGACTAAAATTCTTTGGACACTAATACAAACTTGACCTGCATGGTTATAAGCTCCCCCAATAAGACGATCAATTAACACATCAGATATTTCAGTATCAGGTTCAATTAAAACAGCAGCATTTCCACCAAGCTCTAAGGTGACTTTTTTTCGACCAGCACGTGCTTTCATATCCCAACCGACTTCATCCGATCCAGTAAAACTGAGTAATTTGAATCGGTCATCGGTTACCAAGATATCTGCCTGTTCGCGAGGACAAGGTAAAACTGAAAATGCACCTTGAGGTAAATCAGTTTCAGCCAACACTTCTGCAATTTTTAGAGCAGAAACTGGTGTAAGTGACGCAGGTTTCAGTACGAAAGGACACCCTGCTGCAATTGCAGGTGCAATTTTATGAGCAGTTAAATTAAGTGGAAAATTAAAAGGACTAATTAATGATATAGCACCAATCGGAACATGTTTAATCATACCTGTGTAACCCTGTGCAGCAGCTGTTACAGCCAATGGCATTAAACGCCCATCGTCGATTTGTGTAACAGCATCAGCAGCAATTTGAAAGGTATTTATAAGACGCTCAACTTCAGCCTGAGCTGCTTTTAATGGCTTTCCACCCTCTGCAATCAAAATTGCAGTTAATTCCTCTCTCATTTCGCTAAAGCGTTTGACACAATGTAATAAAATCTTTTGCTTTTGAAATGGTTCTAATTTTGCCATCGCCTGTTCTGCATCAATTGCAGATTGGATTGCTTTTTCTAAAGTATTTGCATCTGCTAAGGCTACTCGGGCAAATGTTTTTTGGCTAAATTTATCTTTTACTTCAAGCCATTGACCTGTTTGGGATGCTTTAGAGGCAACATAAAGAGAATAATCACACTCAATTTTTTTTTCTGAATTGGTCATCGCGTATCCTTAAATATATTCGGATTTAAAACTTTTAAATTCACTATATCATGACCTCTCAAGCAACTTCTGTTCATGAGTAATTAAGTAATATATTTTTCACTCTTACTTTTTATTATGTAAATGCCTCTATTGCATCTCGCATGCATTTTAATCACTCATTATTTAAAGCATTAAAATACAACCACGACCAATTGATTAGGCGATCATTTTTCTATGTACACAGGTGTACCAATAGAAACTAATCATACTTTATGAATTTGAGCATCAGATGGATAAGAGAGGTTGCTATAACTGTTCAAGACATAAAATTTATCGTTTATATGATTATTTATTTCAATTTATATATATAAAAAAACACCCCCTTCGAATGAAGGAGGTGTTTAGAATAATGAGCTGGCGATGACTTACTCTCACATGGGTAACCCCACACTACCATC